>JAUIIF010000177.1 GCA_030431945.1 Bacteroidia bacterium
CCTCCCCGGTCGGTAAGCAATAAGTTACCCGCTAGCGCAGCGCCCTACTTCCATTCGCTGCACATCACCCCTTTGCTGTTGACGAGAATCACCTGCTGGCGGATTACGTCTCCTTTTTTTACCGCAAGGACGTAACGACCGTGGTGCAGATCATCCAGGTTGATGTTGTAGCTGTAGCCATTGTGCTTGCGGATCCGGTCCGAAAACAACTCACGGTGCGTCTGCAGGCTGGTTAAGGTCACTACGGCGGTTTCCTTTTCCAGGTTAGCGATGAGTACTTCGAGCCCACCTTCGGCCAGGTGACTACGAACGATGAGTGGCTCGCCGGTCATGGCCTCTCCGGCGCTGGCCGGAGCAGTTGCCAGGAGTAAGCAAGCCAGGGTGGTTAAAATCAGGTTTTTCATTTGAATTTCGTTTACTGGGTTGAATAAGAGCGGGTTAAAGGCATTTTTGTGTAGTGACGGCGATGCCGAAACAAGGGTTGCACGCCAGTAGAATTTTACGATCAATCACCAGATTTGTCCGACTAAAGTCCCCTGCTCCGGGGAGCTTATGAGGGATTTTTCCGCGAGAAAGTAAAAATTTACTTAGTTTTAATACTAAACTAAGTGGTTTCGTTATAGCTTTGCACAAACGAATGGCATGAAACCTCTCCTCTTCTCTATTATTTGCCTGTTTGGTGTTTTGCTGAGCGCTCAGGACAGTCTGGAGCTCGCCCCCGTTACCGTTACGGCCCCCGCCTGGGTAGCCCCGGGCGCTGCCCGGCCGGCCACTACCCTGCCGCATCAGGTTCTCTCCGCGCTTTACTACGGCCAGGAACCAGCCTTGCTACTGGAGCGACAGCCATCCGTCACCGCTTTTACCGATGCGGGCAGTGCCTTCGGGTACGCCTACTTCCGGCTCCGGGGTATTGACCAGACGCGCCTAAACTTTACCCTTGACGGGGTCCCGCTGAACGAGCCTGAGGACCAGGGTTTCTACTTCAACAATTACCCAGATCTGCTCTCCAGCTTACGGGCCGTCCAGGTTCAGCGCGGCGTAAACGTAGGGGTAAACGGTACTGCGGCCTACGCCGGCTCGGTTCAGCTCCTTACCCCGGCCCTGCACGGGGAGCCCTTCACGGAGCTGGCGGCTGGCTACGGCTCGTACGGCAGTTACCGGGCA
Source organism: Bacteroidia bacterium (assembly GCA_030431945.1). Taxonomy (GTDB): domain Bacteria; phylum Bacteroidota; class Bacteroidia; order Chitinophagales; family Saprospiraceae; genus Neolewinella. The sequence continues at coordinate 1,165 of JAUIIF010000177.1, forward strand.
TCCGTCGCCACCCGACAGCCGCTTGGCCCTGCGGGCGACTGGCAAGTCTACGCAAGGGCCAGCCACCTGGGCTCCGCTGGCTTCAAGGAGCACAGTGACCACACCGGTACCTCTGCTTTCCTGCAGGTGGGGCAAACGGGCAGGGAACACCTGCTGAAAATCACCGCTTTTGGCGGCCGCCAGCAAAACCAGCTGGCCTGGCTGGGGGTAGCGGACTCCCTACTCCAGCTCAACGCCCGCACCAACGGCAACAGCGAGCCTGAAAGGGACAACTTCACCACTACCCTGGCTAAAATTCAGTACACCTGGCTGCCGTCTTCGGGGGCTCAGTGGTCCACCAGCCTGTACCACGGTTTTCAGCGGGGCAACTATGATTTTGACCTGAACAACTTCCTGGGAGAAGACCTGGGGGAAGGCCTCTACAACTACGCCTTCCGGTACCATAACCTGGGGGCCCTGACTAACGTGGTCTACGAACGTAACGCCTGGACCTTACGGGGCGGAGGCCACGGGCAGGCGTACGTCCGCCGGCACCTCGGCAGCCAGGAGGGGGCGGGTGAATTGTACGTCAATTACGGTCGTAAGCGCGAAGCCAGCGGTTTCCTCTCGCTGGCCCGTTCCACCCCTTCCCTGCACCTGCGCGCCGCCGCCCAACTGCGACACGTAAACTTCCGCTACGAAGGCGGAGTTCCGCTTCCTCCGCAGCGCAACACGTTTCTGAATTATGAATTTTCAGTCGCCCACCCGCTGGATCAGGGCAAGGTGTACTACCGCTTCGGCAGCACCAGCCGGGAACCGACACGGAACGACATCTTCGGGGGTAATGACGACCTCCTGCCCAATGACCAGGGGGCAGGGCTGACCTTTGTGACCACCCCGGAAACGGTTTTTGACCACGAGCTTGGCCTGCAGGGGAAAAGCAAGCTGTTGACCTACCAGGTCAATGCCTACTACCTCCGCTTCAACAACGAAATTGTCCTGAGTGGCGCCTTCGGGCCGAACGGGCTACCGCTTCGCTCTTCCGTCGCCCGCTCCTTCCGGACGGGCCTGGAGTGGCAGTTGCAGTACCGGCCTGACGAACACTGGGAAGTGTACCAGACGGGGGCGCTGGCGGAGAACAAGATTCAGCAGGACGGCACTGCCTTTTCGCCCGTCCTGAGCCCGTCCCTGCTCCTGAACCAGGGCATCATTCGCCACGCCGGTCCCTGGTCCTTCGGAGTCGATGTCCGGGTACAGGGCAGCTCCTACCTTGACTTTGCGAACGAAAATAAGCTGCCGGCCTTCAGTACCTTCGATGCCCGGATCAGTTGGGCCAGGGCGCGCTGGAAGATCACCGCCTTCGCCTTCAATCTGACGGATGCGACCTATGCTTCGCACGGGCAGCTCGACCTGTACGGGCGGCCGACCTTTCACCGTCGGGCCGGGATCAACGGCTGGCTGGCCCTGACCTACACCTGGTAATTTCTATGCAAACCGCCCTCACTTTACTCGACTACGACATTTCCTGGCTGGAACTCATCGGCACCCTCACGGGCCTCATCAGCGTGTGGCTGGCCGTAAAAAACCGGATCGGAACGTGGCCGATCGGACTCGTGAATGTCTTGTGCTTCGGCGTCTTATTCTACCATTTCCGCTTGTATTCGGACGCACTCCTGCAAGTCTATTTCTTCGGCATGAGCCTTTACGGCTGGTACTTCTGGCGGCAGCGCGCGGGGAAAAAAGAAGCTCCCATTCAGGTTTTACCACGCAATTCCCGCTGGTGGTGGCTGGCCCTTTTGGGGGCGGGGACGCTGGTGCAGGGGACGTTGATGAGCCAGGTGCACGCCATAGCCCCCGCTTTCTTCCCCGAGCCCGCTGCCTTCCCCTACCCGGATGCCTTTACGACGGTCGCCAGCATTGTGGCGACTTTCCTGCTGGCCCGTCGCTACCTGGAAAGTTGGGTACTCTGGGTGGCCGTGGACGTGGTCAGCATCGCCCTCTACTTCAGCAAGGGGATTCTCCTCGTCGGCATCGAATACCTTATTTTTCTGGTACTGGCTTCGCTGGGCGGGCTCCGCTGGTACCGGGAGTACCGTAACCTGAACTGAATGGAACGCTGCCAAAACGCCCTGGTACTGGGCAAATTCATGCCGCTGCACACCGGTCATCAGGCGTTAATCGACTTTGCACTGGAGCAGGCCGCTCACCTGACGATACTCCTGTGCGTGGAGGCAAACGAACCCATCGCCGGTGATGACCGGGAACGCTGGCTGAAATCCACCTACGACAAGCACCCCCGCATCACGTTACAGCGCCTGAATTACCAGGACGAAGACCTGCCCGCCACGTCCGTCTCCAGCCGCGCCGCCAGTGCTTTATGGACCCGGCGCCTGCGGCAACTGGTTCCCGCAACGGACGTTATCGTTGGCTCCGAAGACTACGTGCAGTACGTCGCGGAAGCGTGGGGAATCGGGTACCGGAAATTTGACCTGGGGCGCACAACCGTCCCCGTTTCCGCTACCCTGATCAGAGCACAGCCCTACCGCTACCGGCGGTTCCTGGTCCCGGCGGCGCGACCGGACTTTGTGCAGCGGATCGTGCTCCACGGCACGGAATCCACCGGAAAATCAACCCTGGCCAGGCACTTGGCGGAGCAGTACCAAACCATTTTCGTCCCCGAAACCGCCCGGGAAATCGTAGCTCATACAGATACGGTGCAGTACGAAGACCTCTTCCGGATTGCTGATCGCCAGGCCGAGGCCATCCGGGCAGCCCTTCCGCTAGCGGACGGCGTCCTCTTCATTGATACGGACGTCTACACCACCCTGGCGTACGCGCGCTACCTCTTCGGGCGGGAGCTTCCCCTGCGGCCGGAATGGCGGGCCACGGCCCGTCATCACCTGTGTCTGTTCACGCAGCCGGATGCCCCTTACGTACAGGACGGTACCCGGCTGCGGCCACCTGAGCGGGCTGCCTTAGCGGAGGCCCACTGGCTGGCACGCCAGGAAAGTGGCCTCCCAATGGCCGTTATCTCGGGAAATAACTGGCCGGAGCGGACAAAAATGGCCGAACGGGTAGTCGCCGAATTCCTGAGTTTGGAGAATGGTTAAAACCAGGTGGCTACCGCTCGGCTATTCTCCCCAGCGGTAGGTGTCTCCCAGTTCCAGTCCCGCCAGGTCCAGTACGCGGTCCACCACCGTCAGCGCAATTTCTTCCTTGGTCTCTGCCCCTCCGTAAAAACCCGGGATGGCCGGGCAGATGATGCCGCCGGCCTCCGTGATGGTGGTCATATTGCGCAGGTGGATCAGGCTGAGGGGCGTTTCGCGGGGAACGACGATGAGGCGTCTTCTTTCTTTCAGGATGACGTCGGCCGCCCGGGTGATCAGGTCCTCACTTACCCCCGTTGCCATCCTGGCCAACAGCCCCATACTACAGGGGCAGACAATCATCGTCTCGTACTTGGCGGAACCGGAAGCGAAAGGCGCATGAAAATTTCGTTTCTCGTAGTAGTCAAATGGGTAGGCGGCGGGGTCAAAAGGCTCCCCCAGCTCAAGCGCCCAGTTGTACTTTCCATTGTCAGTCATCACGACCCCCACTGCCGACCATTGCTCCGCCAGTCCGGCCAAGCGATCGAGCAAAAGCTTTGCGTAAAGACTTCCGCTACTGCCGCCGATGGCGACGACAATTTTCTTTTTACTTTCCATACGCAGGAACAACAGCCATGGGGGAAGACGGTTGCAGCAAGCAACAAACGCTCCTTCCCTGACCATGCCTTCGACATCCCGGCAGCAACGGTTGCCACCGGCCCGCCGGCTAATCAGTGGGCACACAAAAAAAAGCGGCCAGGAAAAATCCCGGCCGCTCATCACACACTCACTAATACACACACTTTACTATTCGTTTACGTCCAGCGTACTACGCTACTCTGTTCAGGCAATTTCCGGCACGCGCTCGTTTTCACGAGCGTTGCGGAAAACGACTACGTCGTCGAACACATCCAGTACCAGCTGGCTGCCGGGTTGGATGCTGCCCTCCAGCATTTGCTTGGAGAGCTGACGCAGCACGCGCTTTTTAATCACGCGCTTCAGCGGACGGGCGCCGAATTCCGGGCTGTAGCCTTCGGCGGCCAGCCAGTCCATGGCTTCGGGCGCGACGGTCAGGATGATTTCCTGCTCCTGCAGCTGCTTCCGGACTTCGTTCAGTTGCAGCTCCACGATCTCCCGGATGTTGCTCCGGTTGAGCGGGCGGAACATGACCACATCGTCAATGCGGTTCAGGAACTCCGGACGTACCGTTTGCTTAAGTACGTTGAAAAGCTGCTCTTTGGTTTCCTCCACGATGGCATCTTCGTTATTGCCATCGATTTGGCTGAACTTCTCCCGGATCAGGTCTGAGCCGATGTTGGACGTCATGATCACGATGGTATTCTTGAAGTTGGCGACCCGGCCTTTGTTGTCGGTCAGGCGGCCATCATCCAGTACCTGGAGCAGGGTATTGAATACGTCGGGGTGAGCTTTTTCAATCTCGTCGAGCAAGACCACGGAGTAAGGCTTCCGCCTGACGGCTTCGGTCAGTTGTCCGCCTTCATCGTAGCCTACGTAGCCGGGAGGGGCACCGACCAGCCGGCTGACGGCGTGGCGCTCCTGGTACTCGCTCATGTCGATGCGCGTCATCATGTCGGCATCGTTGAACAGGTACTCGGCCAGGGCCTTGGCCAGCTCGGTTTTACCGACGCCGGTCGTGCCCAGGAAGAGGAAACTTCCGATGGGCCGGTCCTGGCTGCTAAGGCCGGTCCGGCTCAGGCGGATGGCATCGGCCACGGCTTCCACGGCTTCTTCCTGACCTACCACCCGCTGGTGCAACTCTTCTTCCAGCTTCAGCAGTTTTTCCCGCTCGCTCTGGAGCATCCGCGTTACGGGGATGCCCGTCCAGCGCGCTACGATTTCGGCAATGTCTTCGGCGTCGACTTCTTCCTTGACCAGCATTTTATTGTCGGCCTGCATCTCGATGAGTCGGTCGTTAAACCCGGCCAGTTCCTGTTCTATTTCAGGAATCAGGCCGTAGCGAATCTCCGCTACGCGGCTGAAATCTCCACTGCGTTCGGCTTGCTTGGCGTCGTTCTTCAACTGTTCAATCCGCTCCTTGGCTTGCTGGATTCCGAGTACGACTTCGCGTTCAGACTCCCACTGCGCCCGGAAGGCGTTGCGGCGTTCCTCCAGGTTGGCCAGGTCTGCGGCCAGGCGATCCAGTTTAGTGGCGTCATTTTCCCGCTTTACGGCTTCACGCTCGATCTCGAGTTGGCGGATTTTGCGCTCTACTTCGTCCAACTCCGCCGGCATGGAGTTCATCTCCAGCCGGAGGCGGGCAGCCGCTTCATCGATCAGGTCGATGGCCTTATCGGGCAGAAAGCGATCGGTAATGTACCGCTCCGAGAGTTGTACGGCGGCGACTACGGCCTCATCCAGGATATTGATTTTGTGGTGCGTTTCGTAACGCTCCTTCAATCCCCGCAGGATGGAGATCGCATCTTCTTCATTGGGTTCAGCGACCGTGACCTGCTGGAAGCGTCGCTCCAGAGCCTTGTCCGTTTCGAAGTACTTCTGGTACTCGGCCAGGGTAGTGGCACCGATGGCGCGGAGTTCACCGCGCGCCAGCGCCGGCTTCAGGATGTTGGCCGCATCCATTGCGCCCTGCCCTTTGCCGGCTCCGACCAGGGTATGAATTTCGTCAATGAAGAGGAAAATCTGGCCGTCGGCCTGGGTAACCTCATTGATCACGGCTTTCAGCCGTTCTTCGAACTCACCCTGGTACTTTGCACCAGCGATTAGTGCCCCCATATCGAGGCTGTAAATATCTTTTTCCCGTAAGTCTTCCGGCACATCGCCGTTAACGATGCGGTGGGCCAGTCCTTCCACAATCGCAGTTTTACCCACCCCGGGTTCCCCGATCAGGATCGGGTTGTTCTTACTCCGGCGCGCCAGGATGTGGAGCACCCGACGAATTTCTTCGTCGCGGCCAATCACGGGATCAAGCTTACCACTCCGGGCGCGCTCGTTCAGGTTGACGGCGTACTTTTCCAGAGAATTGTACTGGTTTTCGGCGGAGTTTGACGTCACCTTCTTACCCTGACGCAACTCTTCGATGGCCTGCTTAAGTACTTTTTCGTTTACTCCGGCGTCGCGCAGCACCTGCGTCGTCACGTCGTTAATTTTCAGTGCCGCCAGTAGCAGGTGTTCCAGCGAGACGAATTCGTCTCCCATGTCCTTAGCCATTACACTGGCGTACTGTACCATTTCGCCGGCGATCCGGCTCAGGTTTTGCTGTCCGCCGGAGACCTTGGGGTAACCAGCGACAATACTATCAATCGCCTGCTTAACGGAATTGAGATTGGCGCCCATTTTCTTAAAAAGAAACGGCGTTACATTTTCATCAATCTCAAAAACTGCCTTCAGCAGGTGGCCGGGCTCGATACTCTGCTGGCCGTTCCCCAGGGCAATTTCCCCAGACCGCTGCAAAGCCTCCTGGCTTTTTATGGTGAAGTTGTTGAAATTCATTTTATATATGTTGTTCCGCGCTCGCGGTGATGATCAAATGATGGGCAACACCTTTAGAACGACTCGTTACTGAAGGGTGGTTCGTGGGGCGTCGCGAATCCTTTGCAAAGCTTGTACCCCACAACGTATCGGTAATATTGTCATGCGTTTTACGAGGCCACCTGCCCTTTTGTCGCACTTTTATTTTCTCTCAGCTTCCCCGGGGCAATCTTTGTCAGTGCACCCCGGGAAGACAATAGCTGACACCAGGAAGTAGCACTTGTTTTCAGTTGTTGCTATAGCCGGCAGGGTTTCAGATGACGGTGCCGGGCTTAACTCAGGCGTACCGGTAGCGTAGTAAAACCACTCCGACATTAAGTATATTCCTGGCTCTAAACAACCCTCCTTCCCCATGATGCAGGAATTCAAGTTAAAACAAGATCCGCGCGTTCCCGCTAAGTTTTCCGGATATCCTGCGGAAATCCGCCCAAAGCTCACCGCTTTACGGGAGCTGATCCTGGACGTAGCGCGGCACGAAGCGGGCCTAACTACGCTTGAGGA
>JAUIIF010000178.1 GCA_030431945.1 Bacteroidia bacterium
AAATACCAGCCCTAACCTGGCGTAGAATGCGGCCAGGGTTGCGGGGATGGCGGAACGGATGACCAACAAATTGAGGGTTAGCTCAGGAGGCGAGGGAGGAAGGTTCATACTTAGCCAGGAGCTGCTTCATTTTAGCCCGGGCGATAAAGATCCGGCTTTTAACCGTACCGATGGGCAGCAACAGGTAATCTGCTATCTCCCGGTAGCTGTACCCACGGAAATACATGCGGAAAGGTACACTATACAAATCGCCCAGCCTGGTCAGCATTTCATTGATTTCCTGCAGCCGCAGATTTGTTTCTGCTGCGTTGCTGACCGGGGCGGAGGCAACAACGGTTTCGGTTACTTCCGTCAGGGAACAATTCAGGTGCCGCCGTACCTTCTTCTTGCGGTAGTCATTGATGAAAGTATTGCGCATGATGGTGATGACCCAGCGCCTGAAATCCGAGCCTTCCAGGTATTTATCCCGTGCCCGCAGTGCCCGGAGGGTGGTTTCCTGCAGGAGGTCTTCAGCATCCTGCTGGCTGTGCGTCAGGCTCAGCGCAAATTTCAGGAGCGGGGTTTGGAGGCTTTCCGTTTTACGGACAAATTCAGTCGTGGTCATGGCTACTGGATTAACGGTACCAGTTGGCTTCATGCGCCAACTGGTACCGACAAAGTTGGGTGTCCGCCAGCTGCAGAAGCATGAGCAAGATCAGCAGGACCAGTGATTTTCATCAGACGTTTCGCAGGGCCGGCTACCGACTTTTACCGTAGGAACCCCGAACCGCCTTATGGTGGCTGATGAGGGGCTCTGTTACTAAAAGTATCCTGCCATGCCTAAGATTATTGTCCCCGTTGACTTCTCCGAGACCGCAGCTGCGGCCCTACGCTTTGGTACCTACCTGGCGGAAGTCCTGCAAATGGACCTGGAGGTGGTCCACGTTTTTGACGCAAACTTCAGTTTTGCCCAGGCGGTATCTACCGGTGCGCAGCAGGCGGAAAAGGAACGGCTGGCGACTAAGCTTACGGACTTCACCCATGCCCATGCTTATCCCGTCCTGGCTACCTTCCAGGGTAATCTTGCTACCCTGCCGGCGATAAAGACCATCGTTCTGGCGGGTTTTCCTGGTCCGACCATCCAGCTGTTGTCCGCTGCCGAAGACGCCTTCCTGGTGGTCATGGGCGGAGTGGGTGCCGGGGAAGAGACGACGCCCAAGACCTTGTTTGGAGGCGTAGCCCGTAAAGTTGCCACCGGTGGGGGGTGTCCGGTTATTTTATTACCACGAGGTTACGGCTACCCACAAATAGAACGATTGGCCATTGCGTTTGCCGAGGCCGCGGAAATCAAGAAAACGAGTGCCTTTACCCGACCGTTGATAAAAGCACTCCACCCGGAGGTACATTTCCTCCACGTACGACATGCTGACCTGGAAGAGGAACTGAAAAACGAGGAAAACTTCCTGGACCTGGCTACGGAGCCAGGTTTCCCCAGCTATACCTTTCAGTACCAGACCTTGCCTCCCGGGCGGGTCACCACCCAACTCCTGGACTACGCCAGGGACAAAGACATTGGCCTCCTCGTAATCGGCGGCAAGCGCCGTGACTTCTGGGATCAGCTCTTTCACCAAAGTCACCTCAAGCCACTGCTGCGCCGGGCAGAAGTCCCGCTGCTCGTAATTCCTTACACAGAATAACCACGGGCCTGGCCGGACTTTACCGGCAGGCCGGAAACCCTGTAATCACCTTTCTGCTAAAAATATATTATGCAAAATTATCCTTCCCGTTACGAAGAACTTAAACGCTCCATGGGTGACCTGGGGAAAAACCTGCCGAACGTCATGGGTGCTTTTGGCACGCTTCATAAAACCAGTATTGCGGACGGGGCACTGACGGCAAAGACGAAAGAACTGATTGCGCTGGGTATAGCCATCACGGTACGTTGTGATGGGTGTATCGCCTTTCACGTCCACGATGCCCTGAAGGCCGGAGCCAACAAAGCAGAAATAATGGAAACCATTGGCGTTGCCGTCTTAATGGGAGGTGGCCCTTCGGTAATGTACGGATGTGATGCCGTGGAAGCATTACACCAGTTTTCAGCCGCTTAACAAAAATTCACCAATGACCATGATTTTCCGGGTAGCGCTACTGCTGTTCCTGCTCACCTCCTGCCAGGAGCAGGAGGAAGGTGTTCCGGTGGCCTATCGCGAGCTTACGGAGGCCGTTTACGGTACCGCTACCGTCACGCCTCGCCATTCGTACACGGTGTACCCTCCCGTCAGTGGTATCATCGAAACCAGTTCGCTCCGGGTTGGCAATAAGGTTGCTGCGGGAGATGACCTTTTCAAGATAAGTACCACTCAGGCCGCCATCAACCAGCAAAAGGCTGCGCTGAACCTGGAGCAGGCCCGCGCAGATTATCAGGGAGAAGTGGCCGTGCTGAGGGAGCTGGAGGAGAAGTTAGCGTCCGCCAGGATAAAACTGCAGCATGACTCCCTGAATTACGCCCGGCAGGCTCGCCTCTGGGAACAAAACATCGGATCTAAGCAGCAGTACGAGGGAATGCATCTCGCTTACCAAACATCCCGGAACACCTCCCGGGAGTTACAAAACAGCTACCTCCGTACTAAAAGGGAATTAGCCAACCGGGTCGCTCTTGCGAAAAATGCATTAGCCCTGAGTGCAAATAATTACGGTGACCATTACGTACACGCTGCCATTGATGGTACCGTTTACCAGGTTTTCAAGGATATTGGCGAATCCGTAGGCCCCCAGACACCGGTGGCTGAAGTCGGCAGTACGGATGATTTCCTCATCAATATTCTGGTGGATGAAGTAGACATTGCCAGGATAGAGACCGGCCAATCTGTCGTCATCCTGCTGGATGCTTACGGTCAGGAGACTTTCAGCGCAACCATCCAGCGGGTGCTTCCGCTTAAGGACGCCCGCTCTCAGACCTTCACCGTAGAAGCCGAATTTACAACTCCCCCTCCCCGGCTTTACAGCGGGCTGAGTGGGGAAGCCAATATCATCATCACGCAACGATCTGGCATTCTCACCCTGCCTTCGCAATACATTAACGAAAACAACCAGGTGCTGACCGCCGGTGGCCTTCGGCAAATCACCCCGGGCCTCTCGGATCTGCGCTACACAGAAATCGTTAGCGGCCTGGAGGAAGGCGACGTTGTTTATCAAGCTGAATAAGATAGTATGTACAAGAAGCTTCTCTGGTTCATCGCCGGCATGCATATTATCACCCGCCTCAAGCAATCCATCGTTGCCGGCCTCGGAGTAACCTTCGGAATCGCTACGTTTATAACGCTGATTTCCTTTATGACGGGCCTCAACGGTCTGTTGGATGGCCTGACGCTGGATCGCACCCCCCACATTCATTTGTACAACGAAACGGGCCCAACCAAAGTACAGCCACTGGACCTCGTTGCGGGTACCCCCACGGACTGGCACCTGATCCGCTCGGTAAAACCCAAACCCCAGCAGAGCCGGATCCACGCAGCCCCTACGCTGATCAAGGCCATCAGTACCTTCCCGGAAGTAGCCGCCGTCGCCCCTCAGGTAAGTACGCAAGCTTTCTATACGGCCGGCGCCATTGATCTGAACGGGCTGATCGCCGGCATCGATGTGGAACAGGAGGAACGCTGGTATAAGTTAGGGGACTACGTAAGCCCGGGCAGCATCGTCGCCCTATCCCAGAATGACAATGCCATCATCGTTGGGGCGGGGGTTGCCAAAAAACTCAGCGTTGGTATCGGCAATAAAATTCAGCTGGTCAGCCCACGGGGCAATAGCCTGTCTTTAAAAATAGTGGGAACGTATCAGAGTGGACTGGCTGAAGTCGACGACGTCCAGAGTTACGTCAACCTGAAAACGGCACAACGATTGATTGGAGAGCCCGACAGTTACATCACGGACATCAATATCAAGTTACATGACCTGGAACAGGCGTTCCCGCTCGCCCAGCGGCTGGAGCGCTTATACGACATTAAAGCCGTCGATATAGGAACCGCTAACGCTCAGTTCGATACGGGAACCAGTATCCGTAACATCATTACTTACGCGGTATCCATTACGCTGCTGATTGTTGCCGGTTTCGGCATTTACAATATTCTCAACATGTTTATTCAGGAAAAAATGAACGACATCGCCATTTTGAAGGCGACGGGCTTTTCCGGAGCAGACGTAATGAAAATTTTCATCATTCAGGCCATGACCATTGGTCTGGCCGGAGGGACAGTGGGTCTTTTACTGGGTTGGATTTTCTCTTATACCATCAGCCGGATTCCGTTTGAAATCGAAGCTTTGCCCACGGTGACTACCTATCCGATTAATTTCAATCTCACCTACTACTTTATTGGCATTGCCTTCGCCCTCATCGCCACCTTTTTTGCCGGCTACTTGCCGGCCAGCCGGGCCAGAAAAATGGATCCCGTTGATGTATTAAGAAGACAATAAGCATGGGCAGAAAGTCAGTTATCCGCGCCGAATCCATCAATAAGTTCTTTCAGCAACCTGTTCCATTTCAGGTACTGAAAAATATTAGTCTGGACGTAGCCTCAGGCGAATTCGTATCGGTAATGGGAAAATCAGGATGCGGCAAATCCACCCTGCTGTACATCCTGTCCACGATGGATACGGACTATACCGGAAAGCTCTACCTCAATGACCAGTTGATTACCGGCTTACAGGCCGAACAGTTGGCCGCAATCCGTAACGAGCATATCGGTTTTGTCTTTCAATTCCATTTCTTACTTCCCGAATTCAGTGTGCTCGACAACGTCAGCCTTCCCGCAAAGAAGCTCGGCCGGAAGAATAGTGAAGTTATCCGGGAAGATGCACTTGAGATCCTGCGCATGCTGGACATAGGACACATCGCCGAGAAGAAAGCCTATCGTATCTCCGGAGGAGAAAAGCAACGTGTTGCGATTGCCCGGTCGCTGATCAATTCCCCCAGTATCATCATGGGGGATGAACCAACGGGAAACCTCGACAGCAAGAATTCAGCTAATGTATTATCAATCTTCCGCAACCTGGCCACCACGGAGGGACTGACCCTGCTGATCGTCACCCACGACAAAGACTTCGCCCGCCAAACCGACCGGACGATCACGATGGAAGACGGTATTATTTTACCCTGAACTCCGGCTATCCCTGCGTCAGCAGACAGAGGCTCTTACGATTGGCGATAACGGAATGGGGCTTCCCCACCGGAATGTCTATCTCATCATTGACGAATAAAGGCGTGTAGTCATCAGCGGACCGAAAGGCCACACATCCACTCAGTACCGTTAGTTTACTCGGCAACTTAGCCTGGTGCTCTTTCAACACCATTCCACTGTTGAAGCCCAGGACCAGTACCCGGAACCCCTCGCCGGTGTGCAGCGGTCGGATAACCGGCTGGCTGGCCCCTTTCAGGTCTTCCAGTACCGTCTCAATCGTAGATAGCGGGATGGGGATATGCTTTGACATCAGAATTTTGTTTAGCGGGTAACACCTGGCAACAGCACGGCGAGGCCAAACAAAATTAGCAGTGGCAGGGAGCTCCTACCGTGACAAGGATCAATTGGCGGGATGATTCCCGTCATATCCTGCTGCATTGACGGCTTAGAACTCCAGCAGCATATATATCTCATCCATGCTGGTTTTCCCGGTCCGGGCCGCTCCGGGCTCACACCCAAACCGCACGAAACCGGCCTTTTCGTACAGCCGGATAGCCGCCTGGGCGTGGTTGGACACCGTCAGGATGACCCGCTCGAGGCCGGCGAGCTGTCGCGCCCGCCGGAGGGTTTCGGTCAGGAGCTGCGCGGCTACGCCGCGCCCCCGGGCGGCGGGACTTACGTACACGCCCCACAGCGTGGCGCGGTGCCGGCGCTTGGCTTTTTCAAAACGCGTGAACCCCACCAGGCCAGCCAGTTTTGGCGCTGCCAGCCCTTCGGTAAGGAAAAACCCGAGGACAAATGCTACGCCCGGAACTTCCTGCAGGCGCGGAGCCCAGACTTCGGACTCAATGGGGGTACCTGGCTCGTAATCCCAGGACAATGGGTCGGTAACGAAGGCTTCGTGCCGCAGCGCGATGAATGCCTCGACATCGGCGGGGGTAAGGGGGCGTATCATATCCAAAAAAAGACTTAGGAGAGGAGAAGATTTACGGTACAAGTACAGATGTACCCGGCGCAGAACTGAATACCTAACCTCCGGAGTTTATTTCGGGGTCTCCTCAATCCTGACGTAATAAATTATCCTGCCAGTAAGTATGCCCGCCCAGCCGGAACTTGGCGGGAATTACGAAACCCTTCTCCTCGTTAATTTCCAGGCGACAAAAGAAGGCCAGGTGGGGAGCAGACCGGGTAAAGTCAAAGACCGGCCCGTCGGGGGTCCGGCCCAGCCCTTCCGTAACCAGCAGCGGGTTGGGCGTGGACCGCAAGAACTCCGTAGCCCGAAAGACATCACGAAAACGCCGCAGGTCGAGTTGGAGTCCCTGGCCGGTTTCCCGGACGGCAAGATAACCAAGCGGCGTCGACGTAATAAATTCCCCGCTGCCCACGGAGCGCAAGCGCGGAGCGATGGTAAAATCGGGCACCTGCAGGGTTTTCCCCGCCAGCATTACCGTCTGCGGCGGGGCTTCCCGCTGCAGGAAAGGCGGAATGATTTGGCCGCGTTGGGCGTGGGCGGGGCCGCAGGTGCAGAGCAGGAACAAAAAAAGCAGGCTGAGGTAACGGCCGGCACCGGTGCCGAAGCGAGTATCCGGGAAGGTAAACCCTGAGGAAAAGGTGACCGCTTTGTACATCACTTCTTCTTTTTGTTGTTCTTGTAATCCCGAAAAACAAAATCTCCCAGCCCCTGAATACCGCTGTAGTAGGCTTTGCCGCCATTGGTTTCGGTAAACGTCTGCACAAACTTAACCAGCCAGGGGTCGCGGGCAATCATAAAAGTAGTTACGGGAATAGCGAGTTTACGCAAGCGGGCGGCCAGGTTGAGGGTTCGGTTGACGATGGTCCGGTCCAGGCCAGCGCTGTTCTTGATGTAGCGGTTGCCCCGTTTGATGCAGGTGGGCTTACCGTCGGTGATCATGAAGATCTGCTTGTTGGGGTTGCGGCGGCGGCGCAGAATGTCCATGGCCAGCTCCAGCCCGGCGACCGTATTGGTGTGGTACGGGCCTACCTGCAAATAGGGTAAGTCTTTTATTTGGACCTCCCAGGCGTCATTACCAAAGACGATGATGTCGAGCGTATCCTTCGGGAAGCGGGTGGTAATGTATTCACTGAGGGCCATGGCGACTTTTTTTGCCGGCGTGATCCGGTCTTCGCCGTAGAGAATCATGGAGTGGCTGATGTCAATCATCAGGACCGTTGACATCTGCGCCTGGTAGTGCGTTTCGTAAACTTCCAGGTCGTCGTGGGTGAGTTTAAAATCGCCGATGCCGTGGTTGATCTGCGCGTTGCGCAGGGATTCGGAAACGGCCAGCTTATCCAGCGCATCACCGAATTCGAAGGGGCGCCGCTCTGCCGTCCGCTCATCTCCCCGGCCGGAGTAGCGGGTGGAATGATTGCCACGTTTGGTCTTTTTGATTTCTCCGAAGATGTCCTTCAGCGCCTTTTGGCGGAGTTCACCTTCCATCTTGGCGGTGGGGACGTAGGGAGGGTTCCCTGGCCCGTCGCCTGGCTTGATGAAATTTTTATCGATCAGTTCCTGGATGAAATCCGCCAGGGTATAATCATCGTTGGTGAGTTCGTACTGGCGGTCCAGTTCCGTCAGCCAGCTCAGCGCTTCGCCGACGTTACCGGACGTATGCGTCAAGAGTTCCTGAAATAATTTCAGGAGTTTTTCGAAGTCAGTTTCGTCGCCTTCGCCAGGTAAATAGTTACGGAATCGCCAGCCGATCATAGGTTATTGGGTCTTGTACAGAGGTAACGGGTGGAGGCTGGTTTGGGTTTTGCGGAAGCAGAATTGGTGCGGCTGGAGGGCAGCAAAAAACCGGGGGTTGAAGGGAGATTTTTACCGGGGAAGAGCAAGGTTTCTTTCTCGCGCCGAGCAGCGGAGAGAAAGAGGAGATCGGTGCTCGGGGATGGCAACGTAGCAGCGGGGATAGGGCATATTGGTTACTTAGGATATCACGTATATAATCTTCCCTTTTCTCCCTTGCTCCTGATCTCCGCGCGAGAAAAAGATGCTGAGTAAGGGTGAGGAGTTCTGGGCTGTCCGACATCGAAAAAGAATGCTTAACGCATCAAGAAA
>JAUIIF010000179.1 GCA_030431945.1 Bacteroidia bacterium
CCGGCGAGGACCTCGAGGCAGAGCTCCGCCGTCGCGGGCGACATGACCTCGGTGCGCGTCGGCCCCGCGTCGACGTGGCAGTGGGCGCAGGTCTGGTTGCAGAGCTTACCGATGTTGAGCTGAAAGATTTCTATCGCCGTTGGCTTGAACGGGCGGTGCCCCTGGTCCGCCAGCTTATCGCTGAACCGGGGGAATTTTGCGTCGGAGATCTCCTGCCCGTTCAGCACGTTAAGCTGTACGAACGTACTGCTGAGGCGGGATCCGGTGACGGAGAGGGACTTGGTTTTTTGCTTGATAGCCATACTTTGCTAGTCATTTTGTGCTACTGGTAGCTGGGGCTTGGGGTTTCGTTAAGTGCCGAAATTCCCGGAAGGCCAACTTACCCTCACATCGTTACTTTATCGACCTGGCGCTGCATTTGCCGCGCGTAGATCAGGGTGGTGCCGGCTTTGACGGCTGCGGCGACGTGCACGGCCTCCATCATTTGCTCCTCATCAGCACCGGATTGCAGGCTGTTGGTGGTGTAAGCATCTATACAGTAGGAGCACTGGATAGCGTGGCTTACGGCCAGGGCGATCAGGGCTTTTTCGCGCGCGGTCAGCGCCGTATCCCCTTCGGTCACGCCGCTGTACCAATCAAAAAATTTATTGCCCATATCTTCCTGCCACTCTACGATCTTGCCGAAGGATTTGAGGTCTTTGGGGTCAGTATATTTATGCATAGCCTTGGGGATGTCCTTGAGGGGAAAATTTGTTTTTGAGGGCGCGGCCGCAGGTGCGGAGACGGGTAGATAATGAGCCGGGCTGGCCTCCGCCTTGAGTTGTTCCGGGTGCAGTGCCTGACCTTCGCGCAATTCTTCGGCCGGCGGCATGATTTCGGTATTGTCCCAGATCCCGGTCGTCAGGGTTGCCGCATAGGCAACCGGCAGGCGACGATCATCCATCATCTTGGCCTTGGCCGTACGGTGAGCGTAGTCGAGCGGGTGAAAGTCGAAATCGAAACCCTCTGCGTCGCGGAGGGTCATGAACCACGTCCGGGGGGTACCGTCGTTGGCAGGCATGCCGATGACGCCGGCGTTGAGCCAGAGGGGGAGCCCGGGTTGCTGGTCAGCGGGGTTGGCCAGGTAGTGGGCGAATGGTAGTCCGCAATGCCCTCCAATCACCACCTCTGCACCTGCGTCCGCGCAAAATTGTGCTTTCAATTCTGCCGGGGTGGACCGCCAGACGAACTCCGACTGGTTGCGCGGCGACCCGTGCAGGACCACCACTTCCTTCCCGGCGTACGTAAACCGCAAGACATCCGGCAGCTCCGCCATAAACTGCAAGTTTGCTTCCGTAACGTGCCTGGCAGCGTAGCTGTACCAGAGCTTGGCGAACATATCGCAGCGGGAGCCATCCCCGAAGCCGCAACCACAATCATCCGTGCCGTTTACGAGATTGGTTTCTACGTTACCGGCAATGGCGTGGCAGTTCCAGTCCGCCAGTGCTTCCAGGCATTCCTGTGGTTCGGCGCAGTAGCCGGGGGTATCCCCCGTGCAAATGACGTTGCCCGGCGGGATTCCACGCCGCCTGGCTTCCTCCCGGACGGCCACGAGGGCATCGAGATTGGAATATGCACCACCAAAAATGAGTACGGGACCGGAGAGGGTCCCGAGGTTACGTTCGTTCATCATACGTTGTCCTGCATAGATACGACGAAGCGCAGGGAATGGTTTAGCTGGCACGTCCGGAAAGGGACGATGTGTCGGGAGGGGACGTAGGGCCAGGTGAGTTATTTCCGGCAGGGCCAACGGTCGTAGCCGTCATTTTCCCAGTGACTTCACCAAGTCCCAGCCTTCCGACCAGTGCCCGTAGCCATCATCCGTGCTGATGTGGCCGGCCGGGCCGATGTTGACGAGTTCCGCGCCCCAGTTTTCAGCAAATTCTGTCGCCCGTTCCAGACTTACCCAGGGGTCATCTTCACTGGCAACGACAATGGTCCGGAAAGGTAATTTCCCGGTGGGCACCGGCGTAAAGCCTACCGACCCGAAGGTCTGGTACTGGGGCGTCTCCGGGTCACTGGGGGCCACCAGCAGGGCCCCTTTTATTGACCGGGGGTAAGCCGCCGCCCAGTGGGCCACGGTCAGGCAGCCCAGGCTGTGGGCCACCAGCACGACGGTCGCCGGATCGAACTTTTGCACGGCCGCGTCTACCCTGGCGGTCCAGTCCGCACAAACCGGTTTTTCCCAGTCTGCCTGCTGGATGCGGTAAAAATTTTCGCTGATGCGCTCAAAGTGGCTTTGCCAGTGGGCGGGGCCGGAATTACCGAGGCCGGGGAGGAGGAGGTAGTTGGTCATGGTGCTGTAGACTGAAGAAATTAGTTGTGCAAATTGTTATTCCCCCCTTGTACTGCCTGCCTGAGGCGAGGTAAAAAATGTCGACCGGACGGTGGTGTGTCCATCCGCTCCTACGGGTGAGGGGGCCAGTTCGTTGTCCGCACCGCAGCGAATGAGTGAGCCGGCAATTTCTGCGTTTAATGATCCTTCGCGTCCAGCAGTTTCTGCGCAATTCTTTCGCCCATAGCCTTGCCCCACGCTCCGCCGATGACCATGCTTTCCTGCATGAGTTGTGGCTGCTTCGCCACAATTCCCTGGGTGATGGGGGACTGCAGGTAAGCGATCTGATGATCCAGTTCCTCTTCGGTGTAAAACTTGAGGTAAAGACTGACCATCCGGTCCAGCAGGTCATCAAAAGCAGTAGCCTTGGCTTCTTGTTGGAACTCCGCCCAGAAGCCTTCCGGAACGCCTTCCATCATGGCGGGGTTTTGTTGGTAGGTTTCCAGCATACCGTCCAGGACAGTTTCGAACTGCGCTTTGGCCCCGGAGAGTTCGAGCAGACGCTCTACTTTCTGGACCAACAGGCTATCCTGGGCGGGTAGCGTAGCCAGGGAAAAGAGCAGCAAGAAAAGAAGGTTGTATTTCATGTGAGCAAGATACACTGATTTGCTTTTGCAGCGGCCATCCGGTAGAATTTGTGTGGCTAGCGACTGAGAGAGAGGAGACCGTTGGAGGAGACTGTTGCCTGCTTTTTGCTGCTGGTCTTTGATCTTTTCACCTGAATTGTTCTGGCTTCATTTTACGGCTTGCATTTTCTGCGATTTCTACAATTCTTTTGTGTCTTGTCTCTTTTCTTTTGGCAGAAATGACCCAGTACAATAATATCTTTTTGGCAGACTTACTGAGGCTATTAAAGTATTCAACAGCCCCTTTATGATTGGCAAATTCTTCTTTTAAATCTACTGGAATTATCAGTGCTTCGACCGCATCTAAAAACGACCAGGAGCCATTTTCTTTTGCAACTTCAATGCTTTTGAAACCGGCTTCTTCCATAAGTCCTTGTTCAATTAAGCCTTTCACTTTTTCCTTATTTATCTTTGACCAGTTACTTTTTGGTTTACGTTTACAAAAATATTGGGCATACTTTTCGTCATCAATTGACCTTTTAGTACTATCTATCCAACCAAAGCAAAGGGCTTCGTCAACTGCTTCACTCCAGTTTAGATTATGGTTGGGAGAAGCTTTCCGGTAAAATATCAACCATATTGAATCCTTTGCTGAATGGTTTTCTTTAAGCCAGCTTCTCCATTCCTCCTTATTTTCCGGACAATAACTATTCATTAATTACTGGTTTTTCTGATGGGCGCTAGCTATCCTGGTACACACCGTGTCCCGCGGCCCGCCCGCAGGGCGGCCAGGTCGCCGATGACCACTTCCCCTACCCCGGCGGCCACGGCGGCGAAGGCATTGTCCAGTTTAGGCACCATTCCACCGCTAATGGTCCCCATAGCTTTATGATCGGCGTAGGAAGCGGGCGTCAGGGTCGGGATCCAGGAATCAGGATCCCCGATGTCGCGCATGACGCCGGGGAATTCGAAGCAGTACTGCAGCGCAACCGACCCGGGCGGGCGGGCTGCGGCGAGGGCTTTCGCCGTTTCGTTGGCAATGGTATCGGCATTGGTATTGAGCAGCTGCCCCTGGCGATCGTGGGTAATGGGACATAAAACGGGATTGAGGCCCGCGTCCAGCAAGGTCACCAGCAAGGGAGCGTTGGCCCCGAGCACGTCGCCGGCGTAGCCGTAATCAATGGTTTTAACCGGTCGCTTTGCGGCCAGAATGGCATTGCCGTCGGCACCGCTCAGGCCAATGGCATTGCAGCCCAGCGCCTGCAGGTCGGCGACGACCTGCTTATTGATCAGGCCGGCGTAGACCATGGTGACGATTTCCAGGGTCGGGGCATCCGTGATCCGGCGCCCTTCCACCATTTTGGGTTCCCGGCCCATGGCGGCGATTACTTCGGTGGCCTTGCGGCCACCCCCGTGTACCAGCACCGCCGGCTCCGGGAGGGAGGCAAAATAGGCCAGCGCCTCCGCCAGAGCAGCAGGATTATTCAGGATGTTTCCCCCGATTTTCAGAATGATCATAGACCAGGCTTGATGAAGGTTAGTGCGACGGCCGCGCTAAACGTTGGTCGTGGCAAACAACCGGCGCAGGCGGTATTTTCCGGAAGTGTGGGTAGCGGTGATCAGCAATCCGCCCATGATGGCAATGTTCTTCATGAACAGGATACTCTGCAGGCGAAACACGTCACTGCCCCGGTCTTCCATCCAAAAGTCGTGCACGATAAAAGTCAGCGGTATCCAGTACACCATTAACAGGATGGCCCCCAGCCGCATCCGGTAGCCGAGCAAGATGGTAAGGGCCCCGAAAAAGAGTAAGAAAATGGCGCCGTAGAGGAAGAAATCCTGGTTCCAGGTCAATCCATAAATCATCATCGCCTTCTTGTTGAGGCTTTCGTAGGCAAAGTAATCGTAAGCCTCAAAAAAGAAGATGAAGGATAAAAGGATCCGCCCGACCAGGTCAAAAATGTCTTTCATTGCTGCGAAGGTAGCTGGTGCAAACCGGAGGTGAGAAGATTTAACAACGCATTTTTTTTACTCCTGTAAAAAGAGCCCCTCTTTTCCTGATTCCCCACCAGCGGGTGGGCGGGCTAAAAGGGTCCGGGCCATCTTTCTTCCTCCCGGAGGCGTTACCTTTGTCAACGATCCCCTTCAACGGAAACCATGAACAAGCTTTTTTCTTTTCTGGCCTTTGTGGCCATTGCCCTGCTGGCCGCCTGTAGCCCTAAGACTACGGCGAGCGTTGCCGGCACTTCTACATCCACGGCACCTGCGGCCGCGCCCTCCTTTGGCCCCGGGGTAAACGATACTTCCCTGCTGTGGCGGATATCCGGTCCCGGCGTGGCCAGCGAGAGTTACCTCTTCGGCACCATCCACATCATTCCGGAGGCCGATTACTTCCTGCCCAACGGACTGGTAGCCAGCCTGAACGATGCTGATGAAGTTATCTTCGAAATCGACCCGCGAGACATGTCTGACCCCGGGATGCTGATGAGCCTCATGACCCGCATCAACATGCGGGGAGACACCAGCCTGGAAGACCTGCTGACGGCAGAGGAATACGCAACAGTGGAAGGCTATTTCAGCAAAATGGGACTACCGTTCTTTCTGCTGAAACGTATGAAACCGTTGTTTCTCTCCGCCATGGTTGGTCAGGACATGGACCTTTTGCAGGGCGGTGGCGACCTCTCCGCCGGTGGTTCCAAAAGTTATGAATTTGAACTGACGGCGCTGGCCGAAAAGACCGGTAAAGAGATTGGCGGACTGGAAACCATGGAATTTCAGCTCAGCCTTTTCGACTCCATTCCCTACGGGGCGCAGGCGAAAATGTTGCATAAAACAGTCCTGGCGGATGCCGGCGGGGAAAACGCCGGGGCGGAGAACGAAATGGAAAAAGTGGTGGCGCTGTACAAGCGTAAGGCCATTGCCGAAATGGCAGCCGGCTTCTCTGACGAGGAAACCGGCGTTGCTCGTTTTGAAGAACTCCTGCTGACCAAACGGAACGAAAACTGGGTTCCTCAGATCATGACCAAGATCAAAGCCACCGATGCGGCGACGAAGCTTTTTGCCGTTGGCGCTGGCCACCTTGGCGGTGAGAAGGGAGTCATTGCCCTGCTCCGCAAAGAAGGGCTTACGGTAGAGCCCGTATATTAATCAGTGGCCGGGCAGCTGCCCCTTCTCTTCGGTTCACGACCATTAATTCCGGTACCTACCCTTCTCGCTCAGTCCGACCGGGAATAGGAAACAGACGGATACCCTACGCGCGGTTAAGTACGCTCCTGCGTTACGGGCACGCTGCTTTTTACCCAGCCAGGGGTAACAAATTGCACAACAAACACGAGGGGCAAGCTCTGCTCGCTACGATAGGCGGACCTCCGAACTTTAGCGAAGGATTGATTTTATAAGGGATGGTGCATTTTGATATGGACACCCCAGCCATTCTTGGCACCAGCCTTTGCCGTTTCGACGAAAACTCCCCCCACTGATGCCTCCCGGAGCTCCCCGGGAAGGCCTGAAAAGCCCTGCCGGCAAGCGTTCCGAAAAGGGGAAATGACGCCTGGCGTACAGAAATTGTCGGCAGGGTACGTATTCAGGCATAACGGCCAAATATTATATTGCATGCCGCCTTATTTGCCTACATTACGGCCGCAATACTTGGGTAATAAAGATTTATGGAGAAGTTACGAGGCAAATTCTCGTGGGTGCCTACCCCACGAAAGGCAACACTAATTTGGTTTTTGCTGCTACTACTTCCACTACTGGGCTTTGGCCAGGGGGAAGATTGCGTGGATGCAGGAATTGTCTGTGACGGTAGTACCATTACCTTTCAGCCGGCGGGGACCGGCACCAATGATTTTGCCGGTGGGACCAACCAGGGTTGCCTTTCTTCCGGAGAACGCTTTTCTGCCTGGTATTTTTTTGAGTTGAACAGTTCCACGCCGCCAAACACCGTTCTTACATTCGTCATCACCCCTGAGTCTGGCCCCGGTGGGCGTGATTATGACTTTGCCATTTGGGGGCCTACGACTGCTGCCAGCCCCATGACCTGTGGCAACCTCGGCAATCCGATTCGTTGTTCCTATTCTGGAATTCAGGGGCCGACCGGCCTGTCCACCTCCGCCAGTGACAACTCGGAAGGTGCAGGCGGTAATGCGTTTGTGGCGCCTCTGGTGGTAAATGCGGGGGAAGGCTACTGGCTGATGATTGACAATTTTTCCATCAGTTCCAACGGCTTTGACCTGGTGTGGAATACGGCGGGGCAGTACCTGAACTGTAGCGAAGACCCTGTATGCGGCGCTGCTATTTTCGATACCGGCGGCGAGTCCGGCAACTACCAGAACGATCAGTTGGTAGAATACTCCGTCTGCCCCGATAATCCCGGCGATGCCGTTTCCATATACTTCAAAGAGTATAATATCGATTGTAGTGATGCAATAACGATATACAACGGACCGAGTGCTGCCGATCCGGTGCTGACCAGCTTTTGCGGCGTGGGCGGGGAGGTGACCTTCACTTCAACTCATCCTTCCGGCTGTCTTTTCTTCCGCTTTACTTCGGACGCAGCGGTCACCGCTCAGGGGTGGGTGGGCGATATTATTTGCGAGCCTAACTGTGTAGCGAACTGCACGGACACGCGGACCCTGCCTTGCGACGATGGCGACCCGTGTACGGAAAATGATATGGAGACCCTGGATTGTGATGACAGTGTCTGTGTACCTTGTATGGGTACCCCCGTAGCAGCTTGTAGCCAGACGTCCGTGCAAGCCTGTGATGACGGTGACCCCTGCACGGAAAACGACCAGGAAGAAATTGATGATTGTACCGGTGCCGTCTGCGTCCCCTGCATGGGCACGCCCCTGGCCGCCTGCACGCAAAGTACCGTAAGAACCTGTGATGATGGCGACCCGTGTACGGAAAACGACATGGAGGAAGTCGATGATTGTACCGGTGCCATCTGTGTGCCGTGTATGGGTACCCCTCTTCCCGCCTGTACCCAAACAACCGTTAGAACCTGTGATGATGGCGACCCGTGTACGGACAACGACATGGAGGAAGTCGATGATTGTACCGGTAGCGTCTGTGTACCGTGTATGGGAACACCGGTAGCGGCTTGTACCGAGACTTCCGACCGCCCCTGTGATGATGGCGACCCGTGTACGCTGGACGATATGGAAACGGTGGACGATTGTACCGGTGCCATCTGTGTGCCGTGTACCGGCCGGCCGGCTGCCGCCTGTGAACTGACTTCAGTTCGTACCTGTGATGACGGGAAC
>JAUIIF010000860.1 GCA_030431945.1 Bacteroidia bacterium
CCGGCGACCGGCCGGCTGCTGTCCAGCAACTCCAACAGCCAGCCAGCCCGCCCGGCTTCCAGCAAGAAGCTGTCCGTATCCCGCCGGTCGTGCAGCGTCACCAACCTTGTTCCCTGCGGCCCGTGGTCTACTTCCGGTACGGCGCCGAGCCAGATTACCCGGGCATTGGCCCGGGCCAGTTGGTCTTCCGCATACTCCAGGCAACCGGCGATGTAATCGGGTGCAATGGTCGTTTTCGGAATCCGGAAATCGAACCATTCCTGCAGGGGAAAGTCAAAACACAGGCCGTGCATATAATTGAAGAGCGATTTCTTCAGGCCAAAGCTGAACTGCCCGTGATCGATGCCCGTCCGGTCCGTAAACTGGACGTCGTTATTGGCAAAGGTTATCTCTGCATAATGCGGAATGATGCCGTAGGCTTCCGGATCAAGGCCTACGGGACTATGCGCCGTAAGCGCAAACTGATGCCAGAAACCGGATTGAATAACGCCGGCCTGAAACAACTGCCGCACCATTTCCAGGCTGTCCACCGTCTCCTGCACCGTTTGCGTCGGATAGCCGTACATGAGGTAGCTGTGGACCATGATGCCCGCATCGGTAAAGGCACCAGTCACGCGGGCAACTTGCTGGACGGAAACGCCTTTCTTAATCAGGTCCAGCAGGCGGTCGGAGGCTACTTCCAGTCCGCCCGAGACCGCAATACAACCACTGGCCTGCAGGAGCCGGCACAGGTCGGGCGTAAAGCTTTTTTCGAAGCGGATGTTGGTCCACCAGGTCAGGCGGAGCTTACGGCGGATGATCTCCAGCGCCAGATCCCGCATCAGCGCGGGCGGGGCCGCCTCGTCGACGAAATGGAAACCGTTTTCGCCGGTTTGGGCAATGAGTTCTTCCATGCGGTCTACCAGCAGCGTGGCCTGCACGGGTTGGTAGCTGCCGATGTAGTCCAGGCTCACGTCGCAGAACGTGCACTTTCCCCAGTAGCAGCCGTGCGCCATGGTCAGTTTGTTCCAGCGGCCGTCACTCCACAGGCTGTGCATGGGGTTGACGATCTCGATGACGGAGATGTACCGATCCAGCGGCAGGCCGGAGTAATCGGGGGTTCCCGTTTCGTGCTGGCGGTAGTCCCGCGCCAGCGAAAAGTCGTTGTACACGACTTGGCCGTCTTCCAGGTGGAAAGTTCTTTTCAGCAGCGGCTTAGGGGGCGCGGTCGCCGGTGCAAAGAGGTGTTGGTGGAGCAATTCAAGGGGGCGCTCCCCGTCATCCAGCGTGATGTAATCGAAGAATTCGAATACCCGAACGTCGCTCACCGACCGCAATTCCGTGTTGGCGAAGCCACCCCCCATGGCCGTTTTCACCTCCGGATAATTGGCTTTGACCCACTGCGCACAACGAAAAGCGGAATAAAGGTTACCGGGGAAGGGGACGCTGAAACACACCAACTTCAGCTCGTCGGCCGAGGCGGACGCGCAGCGGCCTGACTCGTCCGCCGAGCGGGGGGATACCGAATGCCCCGCGGCAGGAGTAGTTCCTTCAG
>JAUIIF010000180.1 GCA_030431945.1 Bacteroidia bacterium
GCTTCGGCGGCAGTTTCTGCGCTCGGTGTACCACAGCCGGGAAGCGCGGCGGCGGCGGCCAGCGCGGCAGTTGTTTTGATGAAGTTTCTTCTTTTCATGCTGTGCTTTTTTATTCCCTCCATCCGCACGGAAGCGCGCACGGGAGGTCAGACCTTAATAATTATAAACGCTTAATCTTAATGTTGCGGAACCATAACGGACTATCGTGGTCCTGTAAGCCAATGTAGCCGGATTTGAACTTGCCGTAGTCTGGCGCCAATCCCCATTTGCCACTATTTTTCTTAGCCTCCCAGTCAGCGGACCAGGGCTCGAAGGATACCACCTTCTGCTCGTTCAGCCAGTATTCTACTTTTTCGGGGGTGAAGATGATGCGGCTGCTGTTCCACTCCCCGGCGGGATGGAGCACTTTTACTTCCGGATCCGGGGCGTACATGGCGTAGTCGGCGGCCGTGGACTGCAGCGGTTTGATCTCGTTCGGGTTCTCGGTATACCCCAGGCTTTTGTTGTAGTCGGTGATGTCGTGATATTTGGTGTACCCTTCGTCATCAATCAACTGGTATTCCGGGGCGACTTCCGGTGGGCTGCCGTAGCCTTCCTTCAGGTGGTAAAAAATGCCGCTGTTGCCACCGGGCGGGATCTTCCACTCCAGGTAAAGTTCGAAATTGTCGAATTCCTCGGCGGCGTAAATGATGTCCTTCCCGCCTTCGTACTCCGCATCAGACGTTTTTGCGCCGTCGTCAAAGGTGAGCTCCCCGTTACTGACGACCCAGCCGGGAGGGAGGGTTTTGCCGTTATAGCCGCGCCAGCCTGCGGTGGAGGAGCCGTCAAACAAGACAATCCAGCCATCATCTTCCGTGGTGGTGGTTTGTGCGGGCGCGTCCGCAGGTGCAGACTCGGAATCAGGAGCAGCGGATGGCTGGCAGGCGAAGGTCGCCAGTGCCAACAATAGGTAAAGTAGTTTTTGCATGTTCTCAACGTTTGGCCGGGCGGCCTTTGAGAGGGGAAGATAAGGTCTTCCTGCCACCTTACGGGCGGCTGCCGTTAAGTTTTGTGCGGTAGTCTTTCCCGGCTCCCTTATTTCTTGTGCGGCACCCGCGTCCGCGCCCATTGTTTCATGACCAGCAGCTTTCTGTGTGCTTACGGCGCCTTGGAGAATCCCAGCCCCCGGCGGTCCTCAAAACTTTTTCCCTTCAGGATGGATTCGTAACAGGCGGAGTGCAACCGGAGCCGGGTATCGAGCTTGCCGAAGGTATTGTTGTTCATGTTCGGGTAGGTCCGGTTACTCAGGACCACAAAAACGAGGTCTTCCACGGGGTCTGCCCAGGCGGCAATGCCCGTAAACCCGAGGTGACCGAAAGCCCGTTCCGAAGAGAACGGGGACAAATTCATCTTCCGGTTTTCGTTCAGTTGCTTCATGTCAAAGCCCAGTCCCCGCCGGCTTTCGCCGGCGTAGCGGTTGGTGAAAAGACGCACCGTCTCCGGGCGCAGGTACTGCCGGCCGCCATAATTGCCCTCCTGCAACAGCATCTGGAAAATGGTGGCCACATCACGGGCCGAGCCAAAGAGCCCGGCATGCCCACTTACGCCCCCGAGCATGGCTGCCCCCATGTCATGGACCGTACCCTGGATGCGCTGGTTCCGGAAATACGTGTCTTCTTCCGTAGGCGGAATCCGTTGCTTCGGGAAGGTTTTCAGGGGCTGGTAAGTCAGGGTCTCCAGGCCCATAGGCCGGTAAAAATTGCGGGCGGCAAACTCATCTACCGTCAGCCCGGACACCTGGTCGATCAATTTCGCCATGATGTAGAAGCCAAGATCGCTGTACCGGTACTGGCCCTCGTTGGGCAGCTCGTTGGTGTACAGCTTATGCCACATCGAATCAAGGTACACCTTGTGCATGAACATCTTCTCGGTGACGGGCACGACGAAGTCGCCCGTCCGTTGGTTCCGGTAATATTGCGAACTGGGCTTGCCGTTGGCGTTGAGGGTCTCTACGTAGAAGGGGATCCAGCTGCGCAGGCCGGACCGGTGGGCCAGCATCGGGCGGAGGGTCAGGAATTCTACTTCTGTACCCACCATTTCCGGCAGGTAATTGCTGATGGGGACGTCCAGGTTCAGCTTGCCTTCTTCCACGAGCTTCATCACGCACAGGGTGGTCGCGGTTACTTTGGTCAGGCTGGCGAGGTCATAAATGTCAGAAGGGTGCACGGCCCGCTGTTTGCGGTACGTATGGTGACCGAAGCCCTTTTCGTAAACGATTTTTCCGTTGCGGGCAACGAGGACGACCAGCCCCGGCGTGGCGCGGCGGCGTATGGCCTCCTGGGCCAAAGTATTCACCTTTGCGGCCAGGAGGTTCCCGTCGATTCCGACGGCTTCCGGTTCTGCGTATCCCATCCGGAAAGCGGCGGCTGTCTCCAGGCCGGCGTTGAAGGGCGCGCCGGGGCTGGCCGTCACCGGCAGCCGGCCACTGATTTTGTTTGCCCCGAAAATGGCTTGGGCGGCAGCATCCTGGGCTACCTCGTCACGACTGTATGCCATGAGGACGGAGCCAAAACTGTCCAGCGCCTCCAGGCTGTAGGGGTTGCCAAACACACTGACGATCATCTCCGTCCGGGCGTCCAGCGCGCGCAGCAGCGAAAGCGTGGCGGCTTTGATGGGGACTTTTTCCAGGAAGCGGCTGCCGTCGGAATAGAGCGCTACAATCACCTGATCCCCCTTACTGATGGTACTGAGGACACGCTGCTGCTCTGCCGGGGTGAGGTTGTACCCGACACTCAGGTGCGTTGCCTTCGTGTAGTCATCCACCCGTTTGCTGAAGGCAGAGTTGGCGGAGGCGCCTACGTGCACCACGACTACTTTTCCTCGTTCAAGATCGGTAACGGGAACGAGGCCTTCGCTGTCGCGGACCAAAGTCATCGCGTGCTCGAACAAGGTTTGCTTGAGGGCGTATGCTTCGGGGCTGTTGAGTTCTCCGCGGAGGTTTTCGGCACTCGGGAAGGTGGCTTTGGTCAGCCCGAGCCGGAATTTACTCAGCAGGATCCGGCGCACCTTTTTTTCAATATCAGCGCGGCTTATTTTTCCCTCGTCCAGGTAGCGCTTGATGGCATTAATGGCGGCAGGGGTGCTTTCGGGCAGGAGCAGAATATCGGAGTCGGCGAGGATGGCTTCGGCTTCCACTTCACCGTTGTCGTAGTGGTTGGTAACTCCTTTCATCTCCAGGCCGTCAGTGAATACGAGCCCGGTGAATCCCATTTCGTGGCGCAGGAGGTCGGTGATTACCGGTAAGCTCAGGGATGTGGGGCGGTTGGGCCGATCGTCCAGGGCCGGAATCTGTAAGTGAGCCGCCATAATGGAGCCGATGCCGTACCGGATCAGGGCCTGGAAGGGATACAGCTCGAGACTGTCGAGGCGGGCCCGGTTGTGTTTGAGGACGGGCAGGTCGTGGTGGCTGTCCGTGCCGGTATCCCCGTGCCCGGGGAAATGCTTGGCGCTGGCCAGGATCCCGTTTTCCTGCAGGCCACGCATATACTGGTAGCCTTTCATGGTGACATTGTAGCGGTCTTCTCCGAAGCTGCGGGTGTTAATGACGGGGTTCTTGGGGTTGTTGTTAACGTCCAGCACCGGACTGAAGCTGACGTTCACGCCCAGGCGGTGCATTTGCCGGGCAATTTCGGCACCCAGGTCGTAGATCAGTTCGTTGTTGCGGATCGCACCGAGTGCGATCTGTTTCGGGAAACTAATCGTCTGGTCCGGTAGCCGCATGCCCAACCCCCACTCTGCATCCATACTGATCATCAGGGGGAGCTGACTCAGGCGCTGGTATTCATTGGTTAGTTCCAGTTGTTTTTCGGGGGTGCCCTGGAAGAAGCAAAGTCCGCCAACGTGGTATTTTTTTATCTCCTCCTTTACGTGCGCGATGTGGTCCGCGCCCCGGTCGGAATGAGCCCGTAGCATGATTAGTTGCCCTAGTTGCCGGTCCAGGTCCATCGTCTGAAATACGGAGTCGACCCAGGCTTTTTCTTCGAGGGTATGGGACGACAGGTCGCCCCGGTACCCCTGCTGAGCTGATAGGAAGGAGAACTGGCAAAAAAAGTAAAGGGGGATCAGGAAACGGGAAAACATGTTCATAACTGGGAAAGACTGGGGAGGTAACTTCTGACAAATCTCGGCACTAATCTCCGGAGGGCGCGGACGCAGGTGCAGGGAAGCGTACTAGAATAACGACATACCACCCCTGACTTATTACGCCTGGGAGCGCCAGGCATCAAGGTACACAAAACCAGTGTTTTGTCCGGCAGGCGGGTCCCCTTATTTCAGGGGGAGGATTTGCTGAGGCAGGTTTGCCGTTCGGGGTAGGTCAGTTTGCAGATCGGGTGAAAAAGACTGGGGCCGGCCGCGGGGATGGTAATAATGATGAGCGGGTGAAGAAAAATGCAAGCCCTACCTTTATCTTATGTCCCACCCTTTAGCCAGGCTTCATGATTACGTGGAGCAGCATCATCTCTTTCAACGAACGATTGTTTTGAGTCGCGGTGAACACCTGTTGCTGCCGGGGGCTACGGATCCGAATATTTACTACGTTGCGTCGGGGACCCTGCGTTATTACGTCACGATTAATGATGAAGAACAGATCATTCGCTTCGGCTACAAAGGAGATTTTGCCCTGGCGTTGGATACGTTTATTAGCGGACGATCAACCATTTTTCACGCACAGGCGCTCCGTAAGTGCACGTTGCGGCCCGTCCGGCGGTCGGAACTTTGGGCAAAAATAATGGGAGACCCCAGCATGTCGGAATACTGGCAACAGATTATATCCTGGATGCTTCTTGGTCAGTTGGAACGGGAAATTGATTTGTTGACTAATGACCCTGCGTCCCGCTACCAACGCGTACTGATGCGCAGCCCGCGCCTGTTTCAGGAAATCCCCGCAAAGTACATAGCCAATTATCTACGGATGACGCCGGAGACGTTGTCGCGGTTAAAAAAATGAGGGCAATATGGACTTCTCCCTATTTACAAAAGCGCCTAATCCCCACGCCCGTCGCCGAATTCTTGCGCCAGATCAAGATTCACGCAGTTTTTACCCCAGACCTTTGCTTCCGAAATAATTAAACCGGACAAAGCAACAACTCATGCAACCCCGCTCTACCACCGAATTACTTACCCGCCTTACCGAGCGCACGCGCCACAACCTGGCCGCCGGTCAGTACCTGCTGGCACTTGACCAACCTGCCCTGCACCAGCGGCCGCGCCCGGATGCCTGGAATGCCCTGCAGTGCCTGGCCCACCTGAACCACTACGGTGATTATTACCTGCCGGAGATACGGCAGCGTATCCGGCAGTCAAAGTTCCGCCAGGCGCAGGATACTTTTACCTCTTCGCGCCTGGGCAACTACTTCGCCGCCAGTATGAAACCGAGTGAAACCATGCGGAAAATAAGCACTTTCAAGCGTGCCGACCCGGTAAATTTTGACCGTAAACCCGATCTTACGGTTATCCATGAATTTATCCGGCAACAAGAGGAACTGCTGGAACTGTTGGCGCTGGCCGCACGGGTAGACCTTACCCGTACTAAAACCGGCATCAGCATCACCAACCTGATAAAACTCCGCCTGGGGGATACCCTGCGGGTAGTGATCTACCACAATTGGCGGCACGTGGAACAAGCGCTGGTCGCTGCCGGAGAGCAGGTTGCGGTTTAAGCTCTTGCGCGTTTTTCACGGAGGATCAGGAAGGATACCTAAACCACCCCGCACCAACGAAGTTAAATCACTTTGACTTAGGTATAGATGGCTTACCGCTCGCCCGGCCGGTACGTTGCTACGGCCCGCTTCATTACCTCTTCACGGTAAAACGGGACTTCCTTGAACTGCCGGTCAGCATACCGCTGCCCCTGATCAAAAAAGTGGGGCGAATCCGGGTGCCCGCTCTGCCCTCCGGCCAGCAGACTCTTGGCCTTCACCCGCTCACCAAATTCTACTACGGCTACGAAACTGTTGCCGGAAGTACCGTAAAGTCGCTTGGTGTTGTCGTAAGACCTGGCGCCGAAGGACGCCAACGCACCCCAGCGCCCCGAGGCCAGACCTACGGCAACACTGGGCTGTTGGTCGTCAAAATCAGGCTGGATGCTGCCGGAGAGTCGTTGCAGACGGTTGATCTCCCCCCAAGGCGTTTCCCACGTACCAAAGTGAGCCGTAAGGGTGTCTACGGCAGCGGCGAAAAGACGTAGTCGTTCCGCAGGGGGAGCTTCCTCTCCAAAATAACGGATCCTTTCCATGAAATTCAATCCGTCAGGGGCTGCGCCCTGACGCAGGCAGGCCATGCCGTAATAATGGGCCAGTGACATGGCTACCGACGTTTTGGAAGTTCGGAAATCCCAGGGGCGCAGGGTGTCGATTGGTCCGGCGAGAGAGGTGGTGGGAGATCTGACTTGATCGTAGGCTTCAATCAATCCCGGCAGGAGTGCGGCAAAGGCGGGTAAGTAGGGGTCGTACGCCATCCCGATCAGCTTGTCCAGGGTGTAGTCCCGGCTATTTTCCAATAACCCCAGCGCATGGAGGCCCCGGAAATTTTCGAGGTTGCGGGACATGTATCGCGGGTAATCGGCAGGTTGCGGGCTTGAGGCTCCGGTGGCCGTGAAGGGGGTGGAATTGCAGTTTTGAATCCACCCGTTGTCCGGATTGACGATCGTAATGGCCTCCGCAACGGGGTGTAAGCCCTGCCAGTCGGTCGCGGGGTCACTACCATCCACCGGCCGGGTGTAATCGAAGGTGGTGTCCCGGATTGGAATGAAGTTACCGTGGTAATACGCGATGTTCCCTTCGGCGTCGGCAAAAACGGTATTATTGGAAGAGTTCGTCCGGAGGTCCATCATTTCCCAAAACTCCCGGTGGTTATTCAGTTTCGTGCGGGTGTACGATTGTTCGAGGGCCTTGACGGGTTCCCACATCATGGCGGAGGCAACCCATTTGTCGCCCAGGGAATGGGTGATGGGACCGTGGTGGGTACGGTAAAGCGGAAAAGTTTTTTCCAACCGTTGTTCGCCGGCTTTATACGTTAATCTGACTTCTTTACTGATGACCGGCCGCCATTCCTCGCCGTACTTATACTGAAGTTTACCTTCTTTTTCCCTCACCGTTTCGACAAACTCATCCCGCACATCCGTATAGGTTGAGGTGTGCATCCAGCCCGTTTTTTCGTTGAATCCCTGGTAAATAAAAAATTGCCCCCAGGTAACTGCACCGTAAGCGTTCAGGCCTTCTTCGCTGACGACGTGGACTTCTCCCCGAAAATAGAAGGAAGTGTGTGGGTTGATCAGCAGCATCGCATTCCCGGATTGGGTGAGCTGCCCGGAAATGGCGATGCCGTTGGAGCCACGGGGTTCCTCCAGGGGAGCGAGTAAACTGTTTTCCGGCAGGTTGTCGCTGAGCGAGCCGGCAGTTTTGCCGGCATAGAAATCTTCAATTTTCCGGGTCGAAATTCCTTCGATATCTCCCCCGATGGATCCCTCACTAAAGTACATCGGCATCCACGGCTCGAAGTGAGTAAGTAGCTGGGGCCGGACTTCCGGATGAGTATGAAGATAGTAGTTCAGGCCATCCGCAAAGGCCTGGCAAAGGGCTTGCAACCAGTCCGGGCTGCTTTCGTAGGCCGCAATGGCCTCTTCTTTCGTCATGTACAGGTGGGCCCGCAGGTCACTGTAGAGGGCTTCCTCTCCTGCTATTTCGGCCAGCCTTCCGGTGGCCCAGATGTAGTTGCGCTCTATCCGGGGAAAATCGTCTTCCGCCTGGGCGTACAATAAACCGAAGACGGCATCGGCATCTGTTTTACCGTAGATGTGAGGAACACCAAAATCATCCCGAATGATGGTCGTACGCGCAGCATGGTCCGTCCACCGGTCCTGCTCAGTGCTGATGGGCTCCGTACGGCAGGAAGTGAACAGGAGCAGAAGGAAAAAGTATAGCCAGTTTCTCATGGGGGCAGCCTTTACGAGTGTCTGGTGAAGCTACCACCTGCGCCAGACCTGAGCAACTACACCCTGTCCGCCACAAAAAAACATGAGTCATCCCGAATTTTGGCCTTGCCCGACCTCAGTTTGCGCTAAAACAAGGGTACTGCGCTTGCTAATTACAAATTTGGTATTCGTTGCCCCTT
>JAUIIF010000181.1 GCA_030431945.1 Bacteroidia bacterium
AACGGGGAGGTTACACAAGAAAACCATCATAAACATGCAAAGCAAACAAATCATTGGTCTGCTCCTCACCCTCGGCGGCGCTGTCGCGCTCGCATACGGCATTTTCTCACTCACCGGCGGAGAGGTGGCTAATGGACAAGCCTGGGCAGCCACCATTCTTGGGGGCGTATTCTTCAGTGCCGGGATTGGCTTAATGAAGACCGTCAAGTCGTCAGCAAGTGGTGGTAGCAACGGTGCTGCCTAGTAAATCAAAAAAATGATGGTCCAACATTCGGACTTCATCTTCTTCCTACATCACTAACTGGACGAAAAATGCCCGCTCTGTTTTGCAGAGCGGGCATTTATATGAATCAGGAAGTTGAATTACTTCTCCTTCATGAATTCGTCAATCTTGTCTTTGTGTACCATCACCTCCTTGTAAGAGTACTTACCGGTGTCGGGGTTCTTGACAGACTTTACAACTTTGATAAAGTCGCGGCCGGAGCCGGCGTTTGCGGCACGTTGTCCCGTCCGCGAGTTCTTTGATACCTTAGCCATGGCTGATTGGTTTGTTTACCAGGAACAACGAAGGAAGTTCCGGATTAGTTTTATGCTTACTTGATTTCCCGGTGTACGGTCATCCTGCGCAGGACAGGGTTGTACTTCTTCAGTTCCAGACGATCCGGAGTGTTTTTCCGGTTCTTCTGCGTAACGTACCGGCTGGTGCCGGGCTGTCCGCTGGTTTTGTGCTCGGTGCACTCCAGGATGATGAGGTTACGGTTACCTTTGCTCTTCTTAGCCATTTTGGTAGATTTTTAAACGCTCGTTGTTGTTGCAACGAAAGCGCTACTAGAACTTAACGCCGGTTTCGATGCCTTTGCTTTCCAACTTCTTTACGTAAGCGTAGACACCAAGCTTATTGATGGTACGCATCGCAGAAGTGGAGATGCGGAGCGTGACAAACTCACCCGTTTCCGGTACAAAGAACTTTTTCTTCTGGATGTTGGGGACAAAACGACGCTTCGTCTTCCGGTTAGAGTGGGAAACGTGGTTGCCGCTGATCGGCTTCTTGCCCGTGAAATTGCAAACTTTAGACATCGCTAGTTACGTTAAGAAGACCACGAGGGTCTTAGATAAAAAAAGCAGACCGAAGCCTGCTTAAGAAGACCTGGAAAAAAGAACTTTCCTGTCTTGTAGTGACCGCGTCAGGATTCGAACCTGAAACCTCTTGATTCGTAGTCAAGTGCTCTATCCAGTTGAGCTACGCAGCCATTCTTCTCTCGAAGCGGACGCAAAGGTAATACTTGTTTTCTACACTCACAAACTGGTTGGAAAAATATTTTCAAAACTTCTGTTCAGCGCCCGCCTGACAACGCGTCAACGCCCGGGAAAAGTTGCCGCTTCGGTCTTTTTTTCCCTGGCTGGACTAAAGTGACCGCTTCTGCCCGGCTTTTCCCCCTTCGGTTTGCACCTGCGTTCGCGCCACCTATTCTTCCTGTCGCAATAAATACCAGCTCATCACGCCGCCCAAAATATCGATTGCTGCGTGCAGCAGCATCAGTGGCCACAGGGTGTTGGTCCGCAAAAAGAAAAAGCCGAAAAGAACCGCCATGGCAATAATTTTGAGGACCGCCCTGCCGCCCTGGTACACGTGGGCCAGGCCAAAAGATACGGCAGGCAGCAGGAGAACAACGGCTGCTGAGCTTCCCTCCGTCCCCAACATTGCCGCCAGGTAATTGATCATGAAGCCGCGGTAGACGATCTCCTCCCCCACTCCGGCAGCCACGGCCAGAAACAGGAAATGAAGAAATTGCGTAGCGGTTGTCGGCAGAAAACCCAGGTTGCGGAAAGTTTTCCGGGTCTCCTCCCGCCGGTGGCCGTCTCCGGCTTCCCGGTAAAGATCCAGCAGGTAGAGGAGGAGAAAGCCCGCCAGGAGTAAAACGGCCGTCAGGTCATACGGTATCCGGCCCCAGCCCAGTCCGAGTTCCGTAAAGGGCCGTCCGGCCAGCCAGGTGACCAGCAAGACCAGGGCCGCTAAGCCGTAAAGCAACAGGCCGTTGCCATAGTACAACCGCACTTTCATGCGGGCCGACCAAAAAAAGGGGCCGGCCTGGCGCCGGCGATAACCGGAAACAAGCAGTAATAGCGGCAGGATTATCCCCAGCAAGCCGAATAATATGTGGTCAGCAAGTTGCACAGCAGCAAAGGTAGCAGGTAGTGCTCTATATTTGCCGCCTTTACCCCATTGTCCAAGAAAACATCACCGGTGACGCAGCCCGCTGAAGTACTATTTAATTTTGAGTTTCGCGATGGCCTGTACCTGCCCAAGGCATTCGTGGTAGGGCGCAATGCCGCCGGACGGATAAACCTGGTGCACCACGCCGCCCAGCCCACCGGCCTGGGCATTTATGCTATCGAACTGACCCCGCCGCTGGAACGGGCCCTGTTTCTGGTAGACAGCCTCCGCCCCCAGAACATTGCCGAAGCGCACCGCAAAGGGGCCAGGAAGGTTCCGTCCCTCGCCGGATTACTTTCGTCCAAAAACAAGGAGCGCAAAAGTGTCGTCCGCTTCATCCACCACCGGTCGGCAGAAATACTCCACCTCTGTAAAACCCACCACTGGCCGGTTACCATCAACCTGCCCCCCCGCAAGGAACCCCAGGACTATCTGGTGCCCTTTGCAACAAGCGCTCCGCAGCCCAGGCTGACCTTTATTATTGATGAAGACGGCATCAACTATCAGTTCAGGCTGGTGGACAAAGCCGGCAAGACCTCGCCGCTCCGCTTCCACGACATTAAGGTCATCACCAACCACCCCACGCCGGGCTGGCTGGCGCTGGATGGTGAGTTGGTTCAACTCGGGCAACTCAACGGGGACCAGATCAAACCTTTCCTGAGCCGCGACGGCGTCCAGGTACCACCCGCGGAGATGGAAAAATACTGGCGGGAATTCGTTATCCGGCTGGCTGAAAAAAATCCGCTGGAAGCCGTTGGCTTTACGTACGGTACCATCGACCGGCCGGACGGCCTGCGCATCGCCGCCCGGCCACACCCCTTTGAAGACCGGTACTACCTCTACCCGGAATTTGTGTACGGCAAGAAATTCTTTGCCCTGGGGGCTACCGAGACAACGGCCGTGGATTATAACGTAAAACCGCCGTTTCGCCTGCTGCGGATCATCCGTGACCCGGAGCTGGAAGCCAGGTTGCTGGCCCCGGTCCTGGCTTACGGCTTGGCCACCGTATCCACCGGGAACGCCCTGCAGCTCAGCCACGATGATGCCCCCCTGGCAGCCCTGCGCTGGCTTTTGGAGCACGGCCAGGAACTGGAACAACTGGGGGTGGAGGTCGTCCCCCCCACCGACTCCGGCAGCCGCTTCAGTACGCTGAAGGGCCTCATCAGCCTCGAAGTAGGCGAGGATAATGACTGGCTGGACCTCAGGGGCAAAGTGCTCGTCGGGCCGCACGAGATCCCCTTCGCCAAGATTGTCCGTTTCCTGCAGCAGGACAACCGACGCTTTCCGCTGCCGGACGGTGACATATTTCTTATTCCCGAAGAATGGTTTGCCCGCTACCGGCCCAGTTTACAGTTTGCGAAGGTGGAAGGCAAAAAAGTCCGCATGGCCCGCTCCCAGGCCCCCTTGCTGGCGCCGCTGGGCTTGCAGGTGGGCGATAGCGGGCAGGCCGAAGCTTTCGCCAGGGCCTTCCTGCCCAGTCCTAAACTGAAAGCAACACTGCGCCCGTACCAGCTGGCGGGCGCGCGCTGGCTCGTGCGCCACCACCACGAGCAGCTGGGGGCCTGCCTGGCGGATGACATGGGCCTGGGTAAGACCCTGCAGACCATCGCCGTGTTGTTGTACGCCAAAGAGCGTCTTGCGGGCGCGGACGCCGGTGCCGGCAACGGACAAGAGCGCCAGGTTGCTCCGCCTGACCTGATTCCTGAGGCGCTCCCCTCCCCCAC
Organism: Bacteroidia bacterium; assembly: GCA_030431945.1. GTDB lineage: Bacteria > Bacteroidota > Bacteroidia > Chitinophagales > Saprospiraceae > Neolewinella. Next base: position 3,940 of record JAUIIF010000181.1, read on the forward strand.
AAAAGGTGGCCGAAAAAAAGCTTCCCCCCCTCCTGCGCCCCAACTCGACCTCTTCTCCGCCCCCGCCGCTGACGAATCCTTCCTCCAGCCACTGCGTGCCCTCATCGTGCTGCCCGCCTCCCTCGTTTTTAACTGGCGCAATGAGTTGGAGCGCTTCGCCCCCAGCCTCACCGTGCAAGCCCACACGGGCCCCCAACGCACCAAAGATGCCCGGGTACTCCGCCGGTTTGACGTACTGCTGACGACCTACCAGACGGCCCTGCGGGACCAGTCCGTCCTCGAGCAAATAAACTTTGAGTACATCGTGCTGGACGAGAGCCAGCAAATAAAAAACCGCCAGAGCAAAGTCTTCAAAGCCCTGAACGAACTGAAGGCCAACCACCGCATCAGCCTGTCCGGCACACCGATTGAGAACTCGCTGTCGGACCTCTGGAGCCAGATGCAATTCATTAATCCGGGGCTGCTGCGCCACTTCGCTTTTTTCAAAAAAGCCTTCATTACGCCCATCGAAGTACACGACGATGAACTGAAGAAGGAGCAACTCCGTAAACTGGTAACGCCGCACCTGCTGCGCCGGACCAAGGAGGAAGTTGCCCCTGACCTGCCGGAACTTGACGTGCAGGTCTTCTACTGCGAGATGACCAAGGCCCAGCGCAAGGCCTACGAACTGGAAAAATCCGCCGCCCGCAACGCCCTGCTGGGCAACTACGCCCCGAACGATGGCCAGTACAAACTTCGCGTGGTGCAGACGCTGACGCGCCTGCGTCAACTGGCGAACCACCCCGTACTGATGGACGAAGACTACCAGAAAGACGCCGGGAAATTCGCCGAAGTCCTGGAGCAGTGGGACACCATCCGCCGGGCCGGTCACAAAGTCCTGATTTTCTCCAGCATGGTCAAACACCTCGAGTTGTTCCGCGCCAAGCTACTGGCCGCCAACGAGCCCCACGCCTGGATCACCGGGGCCGTGGCGGGCAAAGCCCGCGCCGCCGAGGTCAAACGCTTCCAGGAAGACCCGACGGTGCAGACCTTCTTCATCTCCATCAAAGCCGGTGGAACGGGCCTTAACCTGACGGCCGCCGACTACGTCTTTATCCTCGACCCCTGGTGGAACCCCACCATCGAAGACCAGGCCATCGCCCGGGCGCACCGGATTGGGCGCGAGGGCAACGTCTTCGCCCGGAAATTCCTGACCAAAGACACCATCGAGGAGAAAATCAATAAGCTGCAACAACGGAAAAAGCAGCTGGCGGAAGACATCATCGGTGCCTCGGGGAAACTCGACTTTGACCGGGCGGAGTTGACGTACTTGCTGGAGTAAGGAACGGGCTGAGGCACCACTCGAAAATTACCTGCGGAACGAACCGCTGGACCAGCAGAGTAGGCAGGCTCTCGAACCTGGTGGCCTGTCCTGACCCCAGGTGGTATTATACCTAAGTCAAAGTGATTTGGGACTTTACCACTTGCTATCGAGGCTGCTGATTTCGTTAAAAATCCTCGCCGAAGCTATGGCTTCGCCTACGTTTTTTGCCTCATCAGCAACCACGCTAGCTACGCGCTAATTGTCCCAAACCACTCCGGCTTAGGTATAGCATTGCAGCCAATGCCACCGTAGTCGCAGCTTCAGCCGCTGACCAGCAAGCCGGTGCTAAAACAACCCCGGTCTCCCTTTTCGCAAGGCCGCTAACTTCGGCGCGATAAACCGTACGCAGAACGGCCGGTCCGGGTCCGTGCGGTAGTAATCCTGGTGTTCGGGCAGCGAGGGCTTGAAAGCGGCGAAGGGATAGACGCGGGTAACGAGTGGAGCGGAAAAGTCAGGGGCCAGTCTTTTCAGTATTTCGGCAAAGCACACCTCTTCCGCAGGCGTAAAGGCATAGATGGCGGAACGGTAGCGGTGGCGCAGACCGTGCGCTTTGGTGGAAGCATGCGTTTCCAGGTGGACGGCAATGAGGTCTTCAGCAGTAATGATTGCGGGATCGTAGTGGACGATAACCGCCTCGGAGAAAGCATCGTGCGGCGGCGTAGAGGACACCCACCCCTGTTCCACGCGGGCTACGCCGCGCAGGGAAACGAAAACACCTTCGGTACACCAGTGACAGCCGCCACCGAGAGCGATGCGGGATGTGGGGGAATGCATGGGGAAAGAACAAGAAAAAGCCGGGTGGGTTGATCTGCGTCTTCCCTGCTCCTATCCAACGGATGACGGCACCGGCGGCCGCGCCCTGTCCAAAGTGCCTTACCTTTGCCTGGCTTCCTTTCCCTTGACATGCCGCCACTTACTATTATACTGGTTGTTCTTCTTGCCCTGGGTGCTGCGCAAGGCATAATTTACGGGCTGCTACTCCTTCGTAAGCCTGCGGAGAACCCGACGGCAGCCAGACTAATCGCAGCGCTGTTGTTCTGTTTCGCTTACCGGCTACTTCTTGAAATAGGGCTGCTTTTTGGCATTGGCAAATACGATGTCTGGTACCACCTTACCCAGGAAGTCAACTGGTTGTACGGCCCCCTGATTTACCTGTTCGTTCAGGCCTGGCTGCACCCGACATTCCGTTTGTCCCGCCAGGACTGGGTGCACTTCCTGCCGGTAGGTGTCGAGTTCCTGATCAATAATTTCGTCCGTTCCCAAAATTTTTACTGGGACGGTACCCGGGAAAGTCTTTCCTGGCTGGGGTACTGGGGCTACGTCGTCTGGATGAACTACCCCTGCAAGTACATTATTGCCAGTGGCCTGCTGGTCATTTATGCGCGTAAAGCCGAGGCGCTGGTCAGGGAGCACCAAGCCAAGAAAAAGGTGGCCTGGTTAGCGCGGATACTGCGGGGCTTCTGGTGGTATTTTGCTGCCATTGTGAGCATTGTGCTGGTAGATTTTGCCTTTTTCTTTGACGCCTCTTTCAAGACCTTCTACTGGTTTTTCACCCGCTTCTACTACTATCCTCTGTTTATCGGTATTGCCGGCCTTACCTACTGGCTGGGCATAGAAGGGTACCACCGCCGGCAGGAACAGCCGGCACCGGCCAAACTCCCCGTTCGCCCCGGCCAGCAGGCGGCACTGCGGGCCTTGGCCCGCCGCCTGCAGCAACTCATGCAACAAGGTCAGGCCTATCAGGACCCTGCGCTCTCGCTCCAGACGCTGGCCGATCAGCTGGACGTAAAGCCGTACCTCGTCAGTCAGTGCCTGAAGGAAGTGCTGCACACCCGCTTTACGGATTACGTCAACCAGCTGCGAATTGCGGAGCTCAAGCGCCGGCTCCAGGACCCCGGGAAAGACCACTACACGCTCCTGAGCCTGGCCTTTGAGGCCGGTTTTAACTCCAAGGCCTCTTTCCAGCGGGCCGTAAAGAAATACGAAGGGGTCTCTCCCAGCGAACTGAAGGAAAAATTGACAAAGTAGTGGGTTCAATTAGCTAATTGAACTGCCGGCAGGGAGCTGCATCCCCTAGGTTTGCCCCCGAACCAAATCTTGTATGGCATGCGTCTCGCTATTGCGGTCTTCCCTTTCCTCCTCTTCTTTTTACCCGGTTGTCAGACACCGCCCGTGCCGCCCCCGGTGACACCCCGCTTCGTTCTTTCCGACCGACCTCCCGTCAAAGTAGACGCCACCAGAACCCCTTACACCTTCGGCTATTTGGAGGTTCCCGAAAACCGGCAGCGGACGGACAGTCGGATGATCCGGCTGCCCGTCTACATTTTCAAGAGCAGGCATAAAAATCCGGCGCCCGACCCGGTGCTCTACACCGTGGGCGGGCCGGGAAATTCCTCCCTGGGCGCCGCGCCTTACATGCGGGCGTTTGCCTACCTGGAAGACCGGGATCTGATCCTGTTTGAACAGCGGGGAACGACCTACGCGCAGCCCCACCTCGCCTGCCCGGAATGGACCGAGGTAGCACCGGCCGCTGCCGGTCGCCAACTAACCGCAGCCCAAATTGACGAGGCCTACGTAGCGGCGGCCCGGCAGTGCCGCGACCGCCTGCTGGCCGAACAGGTCGACCTGAACGGCTACAACACCCGGGAAATAGCAGCAGACATCGAAGACTTACGGCAGGCCCTGGGCCTGCAACAGCTGAACCTGTTGACCATTTCCTACAGCACAAAAATTGCCCAGGTGATGATGCGGGAGTATCCCAACAGCCTCCGCAGTGTGGTCATGGACTCGCCGTTGCCGCTTGCCGCCAATTACGACGAAAGCTCGCTTACCCACCTCATGGCT
>JAUIIF010000182.1 GCA_030431945.1 Bacteroidia bacterium
ACTCGGTAACACTGGAAGGTGTTGGGGAGAGCTGGAATTATGTTCATTCTGGCCCCTTTGTTGTTAACGGTTATGACTTCTACTTGATTGGGCAACTCGATGTGGAGCCGGTGAAAGTGTATGTCGTATGGAAGAAAAACCGCCGTCATTTTCCAGGCTCACGCGGCCGGAAAAATGGACATGCCCTTCTTCGTTGACCTCAACTTTACCGGCTGATTTACCTCCCATCACGACGTCATCCTCCACCTGCCAGGCATCTTGTGGGGTAGTGGGCGTAGCCTGAAACAGGACAATTGAATTTACTTCGTTCATGATTGATGGGTTGTTACAACTAACTATGGTCAGGAATAAGAATATATACCTCATACTACCAGGAACGGAGCCACCGAATCAGGTGTTCGCAATGCCTCCTGGTACATTTGTACAAACTGAAATCAGTCCTGCCGTACCACCAACCATAAGCGATAAGCCCGTACGGTATGGCTTATCTTCGCCGGCATGTCAAGCAAAAAAGTTCTCCTGTTCGTCACCGGCAGTTTCCTGCTCTATTTACTGTTTTTCCCCGCACCGATCGATCCCGTAGCGCTTTCCTTTCCTACCGTGGATTTACCGGATAACGACCTGCTGGGCGAAATAACCACTACGCACACCAGAATGTGCCAGGGATGTGAAGACATTTCTTTCGGCAGCCTCGGCTAGTTCTACACCGGCAGTGCTGCAGGAGTCCTCTGGCGCTTTAAGCTGGGCGAGGAGAGAGCGGAAGAAATGATCGTAAATTTCAAAGGGAGGCCGCTGGGACTAGAAGTCATCGGCGATTCCGTAATCTGGGTGGCGGTTGAGCAGGAAGGACTGGCGCGGGTTGATCTTCGGACAAGAACCTACGACATTAAAGTCAGTGGATATCAGGACACCTTATTTCAATTGATTGACTACCTCGACGTCAGCCCCGGTGGAGCAGTCTACTTCACCGACGCCTCCGACAAGTACGCCGATGAAGATCTGCAATACGACATTCTGGAAGGAAAGCCAAACGGGGCTTTGTACCGCTATTCGCCCGCAACTGGCTCCACCGTCCGCCTGGTGGATCACTTGCATTTTGCAAACGGTGTAGTCATTGATTCGGCAGAGCAGTACGTCCTGGTGGCCGAAACCGGAGCCTTCCGCATCAAGAAACACTGGCTCGCCGGTCCGCAGGCCGGCACCACGGAGATCTTCGCCGCCGGTTTTCCAGGCTGGCCCGATGGCATCAGCCGGGGAACCGACGGACTGATCTACGTTACCCTGATCAGCCCCCGCACGCCCCTGCATGATTACATTTTACCCCGTCCGTGGACCCGGCGTCTGATCACTAAGCTTCCTAAATCGTGGTGGCCGCAACCCGTAAAAGGAAACCGGATACTTGCCTTCAATGACCAGGGGGAACTGGTGTACGACTGGATGAACAAGGAGCCGAAATTTTCCGGAATCAGCTCCGTAGAAAGGCGCGGCGACAGCCTGTTCTTTGGCTCCCTCAATGACCGGGGGGTAGGAACAATTCGAGTACCGGAGTAGGGCGCGGACGCAGGTGCAAACAACGTTTCCCGGCCGGCCAAACCTTCGCTTGCACCAGCGGCCGCGCCCACTTGGCTTACTTATCCGTTATTTCCGGATGCTGATCGAATAAAAGGAAGACTTTCGGCCAGTAACCACTATATTGGCAAAACAAAATTATTAAACTATGGAAACCAATCTCATTCTATTAGGCGCGTTTGCCTTCTTCATCTTTCTTCTCTTCAACGGGATGTTTTTTACCGTGAAGCAACAGTCCATGGCCGTCTTGGAACGCCTTGGCCGTTTCACCTCCATTCGCGGTCCGGGGCTCCATTTCAAGCTTCCCTTCATCGACCGGGTAGCGGGCAAGATGAGCCTGAAAGTAAGACAGCTGGATGTAAACGTAGAGACAAAAACCAAGGACAACGTATTCGTGAAACTGAAAGTTGGGGTCCAGTACGTAGTCGGTGAAGACAGTGTTTACGATGCTTTCTACAAACTGGCCAATCCGGACGAGCAGATCAACTCCTACATTTTTGACGTCGTCCGCGCAGAAGTACCGAAGATGAAGCTCGACGACGTTTTCGAACGCAAGGATGACATCGCCAATGCCATCAAATCCGAACTTCAGGAAGCCATGGAAAACTATGGCTACAACATCGTGCGTGCGCTGGTAACGGATATTGATCCGGACGCTACCGTAAAATCAGCCATGAACCGGATTAACGCCGCCGAGCGGGAAAAGCTCGCTGCTGAATACGAAGGTGAAGCAGACCGTATCCGCATTGTCGCTAAAGCCAAAGCCGAAGCAGAATCCAAGCGACTCCAGGGTCAGGGTATTGCCGATCAGCGGCGGGAAATCGCCAAGGGCCTCGAAGAGTCCGTTGATATCCTGAACTCCGTTGGCATCAACAGCCAGGAAGCCTCCGCACTCATCGTCGTCACCCAGCACTACGATACCCTGCAAAGCATGGGCGAAAACGTGAACTCTAACCTGATCATGTTGCCAAACTCCCCCAACGCCGGCTCCGACATGCTTTCGCAAATGACGGCCAGCTTCATCGCCAGCCAGCAGATGGGCGAACAGATGAAAGACTCTAACGACGCCCTGAAAGCCAAAAAGCTGAAGGAAAAAATTGAACTGAAGCGGTAATACAGTGCATGGTTTCGTAAGGGTATTTGGCCGGACTGCCTAACGCACGGACAATATGACCATTCTCATTACTGGTCCGGAATCTTCGGGTAAAACGACCCTGGCCAGAAACGTAGCCTGGGCACTGGATGGGTATTTCGTCGCCGAAGCCGCCAGAGACTACCTGAACGAAAGAGCCGGAGAATATACCCTCACCGACCTCCCCATCATCTGGGCGAAACAACAAGAAGCCGAAGCTGCCGCACGGGCAACTTCGGCTTCTTTTATCCTATGTGATACGGGCCCGGAAGTCATCCGGGTCTGGGCCGAAGTGAAATTCGGCACCTGCCCGGCTGAGATCCTCCGGGCTACCAGTCATTCTGCCTATGACCTCATTCTGCTCTGTACCCCAGACCTGCCCTGGGTACCGGACCCGCTGCGGGAAACGCCTGCCCCGGAGCAGCGTCAACACCTTTTCGAGCGGTACCGGGAGCTGTTACCAGCGGAGAAAACACAAGTGATCAGCGGAACGGCCCGCCTCGCCGCAGCGCTCCATTTTGTAGACCTGGCCTTAGCCGCTGATCCCTGAATGCTTTCCGGCAGGCTGGTAATTCAGCACCCCGCGGCAACCTGACTTAATCCAGCACCATTACCGGGCCCTGGTAAATCCCACTCACCGTTTCGTTCGTAACGGCAGTAGCGGAAAAGGCCAACTGCACACCTCCTTCGGTGTGCCGGACCTGAACAACTCCTTTAGTCGCCGGTACATCGTCATCCGCCGTATTTGTTGAGAAGTTCATATTCCGGCAGTAATAAGCTTTGTCCACCCCCTTCACGAGGCTACTGACGTAATCTCGTGTTTCGGGCGTGAAGCTGTAGGCGCCGTCCTCCTCGTAAAAATAATCACCGACGTAAAAGAACACCAGGTCACTTCGTCCGGTAAGGTTAGCCGCATCGGGTGCAATCTCCTGTTCCGACAGGTAAAGCCGGAACCGTGGAGTACCACTGTCGAAATCTCCATCACGGACCAGGTAAGCGTGATTAATTTCCATTTCACTTTCTCCGTATTTCAGGTGGTTCGGCCCTTGAAAATCAGCTTCTGCTACTGCTCCCCTTCCGGACATTGGTATTTCGTGCAAAATCCCGCTGAAAGTCCCCCTGGCCTCATTAAGCCAACGCTCACTGGTGGTTAAGTAAGTTATTACGTACCCTTCCTCCTGCTTAGCAAGCGTAATCTCCCCTTCGCGCAACCTGGTACGGCCGTTGTATCGGTTATCGGTAAAATTCAGGTTCCGGTAATATTTGGCCATTGAAGCATTTCCCGGCACCAGGTGGTCCCCTCCAATTTTATACGTGCCGGATAAATCTTCCTGCCGGTCAGAGAATAAGGAAATGGTGAAGGCGGCACTCTCCCCCTGCAGGCCCAGCGGAGCGGCTAAATTTTCCGTCGTCAGAACGAGGTGATGAATAAATCCTGCGTTCCCTCGTAAAGAAGTTGTCAGGACATAACCATTATTGACCTGTAGCCCGGCCCCATCAATAACGAAGTTGGTCGTGGCATCAGACTCCTCTTCCTCCACTATGTTGTCCGGCACTTCGGGGGCCAGAACGGCTGCAGTCTCCGTAAGGCAAGAGGACGTAATAATTGAGAGGAACAGCAAAGATAATAGGTAGAAAAAACGCATAGAAGTGGGTTTAGGACATGAAGTACACTGCTAGACAATTACTCCCTCGGCGGACGAACCAGGCCGCTACGCGTCCGCTTCGGCCGACGAGCGCTCGCATTTGTCTAGCAGTGTGGAATATGAAGTATGATGGTAATAAAGTTTGAAGAAGAGGCTTACGACAGGGTACGTTTCCACACGCTCCTTCCACCAGTTAAGATAGGGGGCATCAATTTGCATTACCAAGTCAAACAAAGATTGTTTAATATTCGGTTGTAATTCACCTTTCCCCTTTCAGCCAATCCTCCACCACATCTTCCAGCTCCGCCACCAGCTCCGGGTCCAGGTACTGGTACTCATCGGGGATCTCCAGTACCTCAATTTTCAGATATCTAGTCTCCCCGGGAAAGCGGCTGAGTAGGTAGTCCCGATGCTTTTTTTCCATGACGAAGGCTACGTCCGCCCATCGCAACAACTGACCATTCACCCGGATGCGGGCGTTGGCCGTGGTACCGGCAGACTTCACCGTAATATCCTGCCGTTTCCGGAAAATGGTTTCGGCCGTGCGGCTGCGCCACTGGTTACGGGAGCAGATAAAAAGCAGGTGGATCATAATTCTTCCAGTAGGATACCAATACAAGTACGGATACCCTCCATAAAGTTGCCCAGGCGCAGGTTTTCGTCAGCGGCGTGGATGTTGTTGTCCGGATTGGGAATGCGAACCGACACGGCCGGCAGGCCCAGGGTGGTAATGAAGGGCGAAATGGGCTGGGAACCGCCCGTGGTTCGCATTTTCACCGGCGGAGTTTCGAAGACGTTGGTTAAGGCCCGGTCCAGCCAGGCCCCGATCGGTGCCTCGAGCGGTGTCCGGTAGGCGGCGTAGGAGACCTTACCGTAAAGGGCGGCAAGTTTGTCGTACGTCCGGCGTTCGGTTTCCGTGGGTGCTTCGCCCTTTACCAGGTGATAGCCCTGCTGCCGGACGTAATCGTGGAGCAATTGCAACAACCTTTCTCCATCGGACTCTGGAACCAGGCGGATGTCGATCATGGCAATTGCCTCCTCCGGGATGATGGTCCGGGCAGCGCCGCCGACGTAGGCGGCCTTAAGTCCGCGGACGTTCAGCGTAGGGTAAGCCAGTGCTTCCTGGTAGGTGCCCCCTACCCTTTCGGGCCGGGCGATCCCCACCTGCGCGGCAATGCTATCGGCGTGTTCGGGCACATTATTCATGCGCCGTTTTTCGTCATCGGACAGGTAGATGCCATCGTACCAACCGGGAATCAATACCCTGCCGTCATCATCCTTCATCCCGGCAAGCAGTTTACTGAGGCGAAAAACGGGATTCGGGACAAAGTTGCCGTACTGGCCGGAGTGCATCGGCTGACGCGGGCCGAAGACCCGCAGGGTGGTGGTCGCAATACCCCGGGCGCCAAAAGTCAGGGTCGGCAGGTTAGACACGTGGCGGGTACCATCCATTACCACCAGCCGGTCTGCGGCCAGTTTATCCGGGTGCTGCCGTACCAGTTCGGGGAGTTGCGGACTACTCATCTCCTCCTGAAAATCAAGAATCAGTTTGATGTTGTAAGCCGGCACTTTCCCTTCCGCCTGCAGAATGGCCAGTGCGTTCAGCAGGGAAAGGGCCGGGCCCTTGGAATCAGAGGTGCTCCGGCCGAAAACGCGCCACTCCGGGTCCAGCGGCGCGTCAGCAGCCGGCCAATCGATGGCTTGCCAGGTTCCATCTTCCCCCCGGGCTTTCAGGGTGGCGGTAAAGGGGTCCGTTTGTTCCCACTGGCTGGCGTCGGCGGGCTGTCCGTCAATTTGCAGGTAAAACAGAATCCACGGCTGATCAGGATGATAAGCGCGCTCGGCCAGCAGGAACGGGATACCGTTGACGGCGACAACTTCCGTATCCAGGTCCAGCCGCTCCAATTTCCTGCGGACCCAGTCCATATTGGCTTCAATCTGCTCCGGGTAGTGCCCGTCGTTGGGCACGGCGACGAAGTCGCGGAGTTCCTGCACCGCAGCGGGGAAGCGGGCGGCGGCGAGGGTAGAAATTTTTTGAGCAGACCAGCGTTGGCTGGCCAGTGGCCCCAGAGATAAAAACAGGCAGAAAAGGAGAAGGATACGCATGGGCTAAAGATCGGAAGATTTCAGCTCCTTTTTCCGGCGCGATCGCTGGTGCAAGGAAAAAATGACGGAGCAGCACTTGGTAGCCGTCTTTTGCTTCACCACCTGCTTTGCACCTGCGTCCGCGCCCGAAAAAAAAGGCTTACAGAAGAGGTTGACGATTGGTTCATGCCGGAGCCCCGGAAGGTTACTCAAACACAAAGCTTACCTCCCCGCATTGTTGACTTGGGGCGACGAGGGGTTGGACGCTGAAAGACCACCTGCTGGCGTTTTTACCCACTTCCTGAACCGATTCGTAGGCGAACTGCCCACTTTTCTCCTGCACAAATTTTGCATTCGTCACCCGTCCCTGATTGTCGATACACAGCGAGAAGACCATCGTACCAGCAGTTTGGGGAAGGAAAGTAAGTGCAGGCTTATTTCTTACCCCCAGCCCGATGGGGCCCCTGCTGACGCCCGATCGGACCAACTGAATCTTACCTCCGCCGGGGGCCGTCACTTGGTCGTCCGCCTGGTTTGGCACCTGCGTATAGTTTTTCACCACCAGCAGGTGAGGAACATCCAACAGATCATTGATGGCGTTGTCCAGGGTCTCTTCGGGAATGACCCCGCTCGCCAACCCGGCGAAATTATCCTTAACGGCCAACTGGTCATTACCAAAATACCCCCCGATGTACACGAACAGGTGGCTCCCCTCCGCGTAAGGCTGCTTGGCGTATTCCCTCAGTGCCTGCAAGACCTCCTCTTTTCCGGGGTTTTGCAGGGTACGCACCTCAAAACCATTTTCCCGCAGGGCATTCCCCAGGGAGGTGGCCTGCCGGCCTACGCTGACCAGGTCCGGCCCCGGCAGGAGGTAATTGTCGCTGAACTGGGTTCCGTTGATGATCAACGCTTTACTCTGGCCGTGTAGCTGGCTGATCAGGTTGGCAACCTGTCCGATCCGCCGGGTCACCTCCAGGAAGATAAACTGACCGTTGGAACTGTTACCCGCCAGGGGCGTGATGGATGAAGCACCGGCAACCAAGTCATCCCCCGTCAGGATGCTGCGGGTAAGGGGCCGCTGGCCCAGCCTGCTCACCATGCGCTGAGCAAATTGTGCACTTTGCTCCGCTGTCCCGACCTGGCGGGCGGACTTGGCGTACCGGAATCTGCTCAGGCCATTGATTTGCTCCAGAATGGACGCTTCCTCAGGGTCGGCCGTTGCGACCTCCAGGACTACATCTCCCATATTCCCGGCGGGTGCCTGCCGGTAGGCAAAGGATTTTTCGGTACTGGCGCTCCCCTGGGTAAAGACCAGCCGGTACTGGCGCGTCGCATTATCTACGTCAACGTTAAACGTACCGTCAGCATTTGTCCGCGTGCGCAGGTTGGTGCCCTGCACCGAAACATTAACATTGCTGAGCGGAACGCCTTTGCCGTTCACCACCCGACCGTTAAGGTCGTAAATGGCCAGCTGTTCGGTGGCAAACACAAAGTCGCCAATGTCACCGTTGTTCGAAAGCCAGTTGTAGGTCTGTTCGCGGCGGAGGCCGTCCAGCTCAAAAGCCAGGGCCATCCCCTCGGTGGGTTCCCGCAGGGTTATGGTGAAGTTCCCCCGCGCGTTCGTCGTGGTTCCTAACGCCTGGTTTTGCAGTATGACCGACACGCCGGTGAGTGGGTAACCGTTGGCGTCCACAACCCGGCCCCGTACCGTTT
>JAUIIF010000183.1 GCA_030431945.1 Bacteroidia bacterium
CGGGCGCAGTCCTGTCCGTAGCAGATGTACCAGTTCCGGATCTGAATATTTCCCCAATCCCGTAGTTGGGTGCCCCGTGATGTTGCCGATGTAGAAGGTTCCGAAGTCGGCTTCGGGAAAAAGCTGGCCGGATAAATTGCCCTCTTCGTTCAGGTGACAGGTTACACAACTCATTGAAACGATTTTAGCGCCCCGGGCCAGTGCCGTGGAGTCCTGGTAAGGAATGCTCACCTCTTCCGGTAAATCGACGGTGTAAGTAGGTAAGGGAGCCAGCTCGATATAGCCGGCAACAACGACCAGGCAAAGGAGGATAAGCCCCAAAGACCAGGCCAGGAATTTGAAAGTTTTACGCATGGGTGTAAGGAATTGGCAGGAGTAAGCACGTTCGCGTGCCCTCCCGGGAAATAAAACTCAGATTGGAGAGGTAAGGCCCGGACCACCACTTGGTGTAGTGGTCCGGTGACCCTACAATTGCTTAGTGCGCGCCTCCGGCTTCCGTAGACATTACGGGCGTGACCTGGAGAAATTCCAGCTTCCAGCCACTCGCTGGAGTATTGATGACCAGGGCGCTGACCTGAGCGGTTGTCTGATCAATTTCGACGCCATTCTTAAACTGACGGTAGTTTACCTTTACGCGAACCAGGGAAAGGTCGTCCTGCAAGGGCCGATGGTCAGCAGAAAGAAATTTCACTTTGCTGTTGGTGTCTTTCCAGTAGATGGTGAATAAGGGGACGTGAGCCGTAAAGATCGTTTCGGGAGAGACCATTACTTCCCCAAGGGGATTAACCAAAAAGCCCGTGGAAGTAAAGGAATTAGCGTACGCTTCGTTGTCGTAGTTGAAGAAAGCGGTGATGGCTGCTTTAACCGCCAGCACGGGAGGGTTCTCAGCCTGAGCCTGCAGGCCGCTGGTGAGGGTGAAAGAAAGGAAGAGAAGAAGGGAAAAAAGGAATTTCATTACCTTATGGTTTTGGTGATTGAATATTGTACGGCAAAGTTGCGGGTGCCTTGCAAGTACATCAATCCCCTTCCCGGGTGAGGAAAAGCCGTTGGCGGGGAGGTAACCATCACCCTTTTGTGGGACATCCACCAAAAATCACCCAATCCAGTCCCGTAAGCGAGGTGTTCCTGAGCGCTTGTCCTCCGTTGCCCACCGATGCTGCCACAGTCTTAAAGCGGCAAGCTCAAACTTACTTCTGTTCCCTGATCTCCCTTAATCACCAAGGTCCCCCCCATTTGTTCCATCCTTTTTATCATGTTCTGAGTGCCATTGCCGGGTCCGGAAATATCCGCTGACCGGATTCCTATACCATCGTCCTTAACGGCAGCGCGCAATTCGCGGCCCTCCAGACCAAGAGAAATAGTAACCTTAGAGGCACCACTATGCTTCAGCACATTATGGAGACTTTCTTTAATAACTAAAAATAAATTACGTCGTTGTTCCCCGTTAAGCGGCAAGTCCGGCAGCCCTTGCCGGATATCCAGCTCATAGTCAATAACCGTTTCATCGAAAAAATCCTGTACGTAGTGACGCAGGTAGCTGACGAGGCTCGCAAGGCTGTCATTTCTCGTATTCAGGGCCCAGACAACCTCGCCAAGTTTACGCTGAAGCCGTCTGGACGCTAAAGCAATTTTATGGAGCGTCGTCGCTTCTTCCGGCGCTTTATTGGCCAACAGGTCACTAAGGAGAGCGATTTTAGACAAGCCCGCCCCGAAGTCATCGTGCAGGTCTTCTGCTATCCGCAATCGCTCCATTTTCTCTCCTTCCATTCGTGCTCGGAGGGAAATTATATCCCGCTCATTTTCCAATTGTTCGATTTTCTGCTGCTGCAGTTTTTCTGCTTGTTGGCTGATTTCCTGTTGCTGCCGGCTGTTCCGGCGCAGGAGATAAAATAAGGTGACCAATATCAGCAAGCCCAGCGAAAGCAAGCCCAGGTAAAGGTTCCGTTGGCGCAGCCTTAATTCCTGGAGTTCATTCTCCGTCTCTAAAGCGGCAATCCGGCTTTCACGCACGGAAGTTTCGTAGCGAATATTGAGGGCAGCCACCTGATCACGACCGTTTTCATCAAACACCGTATCCTGTAGTAAAACGTGGTTTTGCCAGTACTGCCCGGCCAGCTGGTAACTGCCGGCTTGCTCCTCCAGTTCTGCCAGGGCGAAATAGCCGTCCAGCGCCCCCTGCTTGTTGCCATTCTCACGGGCAATGCTCAGGGCTTCCCGCAGCAGGGGTCTGGCCTGGTTTAACCGCCCCAAGCGGGTTTGTACCTTACCAAGGTCATGGAGGCTTTCGGTAAGATAGAATGGGTCCCCGAAATTTCGGGCCGCTTCCAGGCATTCCCTGAAGTATTTTTCTGCAAGAGGATATTCTTGCTGCCGGAAATAGAATTCTCCCAGGTTACTCAAACTGATGAGATGGCTGATGGGATCCTGCGTAATGGCTGTCAGTAATTTCGCCTTTTCCAATGCCGGCAGAGCCTCTTCAAAGCGCCCCAGCTCCATCAGGGAAAGGCCTATTTTTTGATAAGCATCACTGATCATTATGGTGTCCGCTGTTGCCGGCGCAATGTTCAACATCTTTTCCGCGTAGCTAAGCGCTTTAGGATGGTCTCGCAACTTCGTGAACAAGGTATGCACATTACCCAGTGTAAAGGCGAGATAATTGGCTTCTTCCTGGGCTTCGAAAATGTCAATTGCTCCGAGGTAGTAGGGTAACGCAAGATCCGCTGCTGCCTGAAAATTATAGCCATTACCAATGTTGATCAGGGCTTTCGCCATATCAATTGAATCCCCATTCTCCCTGAACACTTCGTACGCCCGCTGATTATTTTCAATGCCTTCAGCGTACTGTCCCTGGACATTGTAGAGGTAACCCAAATAGAGCCAGCTTTTGCCAACCCCGTATGGATAGTCCAGTGAAACAGCCAGGTCGTGTGCCTGATGATAATAGCTTACCGCCCGAGCCGGGGCGGATTGATAATAAATGTCGCCGGCTGCCAATAACAACATGACTTTATCCGAGTCCGCAGGCATCGTCTCTAATTGACGAAACAGGGCAGAGGTATCCCCCTGTCCGTAACTAATTGACAACGCAACGAAATAAAAAACAGCCGCCAGATATAAACGCATAGTGTTGAGGAATCGGGGACCGAAAGGCTTTATTTGCGGGGAAATGCCTTATTAAGCGCCTCAGTCCGGTTTTGGACGTGTAGTTTCTGATAAATATGGGTGATGTGCCGCTTAACGGTATCAATTCCAATCCCGAGATGATGCGCGATCTCTTTGTACAGATACCCTTCGGCCAACTGGTCAAGGACTTCCAGCTCCCTCGCCGTAAGTCCTGCCGCTTCCAGTGCCGGAGACTTCTCTTCTTGTTCCGGTAATTGAGCCGACTTGAACGAGCGTACCAATCTACGTGCAATTTCAGAGCTCATCGGGGCTCCGCCGTGGTACAATTCCCGCAGGTGCCCCAGTAGTTGAGCAGGACTACTCCTCTTGAGCACGTAACCATCAGCACCGGCTCTGAGTGCATTGAAAACATGGTCATCATCAGCGTAGACGGTAAACATCATGATCAGCAACTCGGGCCTTTTTTCTTTGAACACGGATGCGGCAGCCACTCCGTTCATGCCGGGCAGGTGAATGTCGAGAATCAAAATGTCAATTCCGGAAAGTTCCAGTTTAGCCAGCGCTTCTTCTACATTACTAAAGGCTGACCGGCATTGAAACCCCTCCGTACCGTTAATCAGCAGCCGAAGTGCTGGCCGGATATCATCATCATCCTCAATTATTGCTGTCCGGATATCGCTCATTACCCTGATTGAGATACTTGCTGGCCTCGTCCACAAGTCCCCTAATATACAACTTCATCATCATAAATTACCCATCCGGTCTACGAAACAGGGGTTTTCCCTAATACCCCCACCGACCTAAATTCAAAGGGGCAGACTTTCTGCATTGTGAATAAAGCGCCGGCTAATGGACTGACCAGACAACAACTGAAGTACGTTATGCACGGTTAGCCGGCACATTTCGTCGTAAGTACGTCCGGTTAGGCTGGCGGCATGGGGGGTGACCAGGACCCTGGGATGGCTGACTAAGGGAAAACCGGCAGCTGGCGGTTCCACCGTGAGTACGTCGGACGCATACCCACCGATCCGGCCCGCTTCCAGGCCGGCTAACAGCGCCGCCTCATCGATGATTTCTCCACGCGCAGTATTGATGATCAGTACGCCTGCTTTCGTTCGCTCTAAATTGGAGGCATTCAGTAACAACCGGGTGGTGGCATTCAGCGGCAGGTGGATGGTCAGCAGATCGGAGACCGCCAGTAAATCATTGAGGTCCCGGGCGCTGGCTCCATCGTCCTTTGCCTGCACCTGCGGGTGCGCCAAATGCAGTACTTCCATCCCGAAAGCTGCCGCTAGTTTTTCCACCTTGCGGCCGATATTACCGTAGCCCAGAATGCCGAGGGTTTTGCCCCGGATTTCGTCTCCCGTAAATTCATTGCGATACGCCCAGTTGCCTGCCTTGACGGCGGTTACGGAAGCCCAGAGCTGGCGTTGTAAACACAGCATCAACCCCAGGGTGTGCTCAGCCACCGTATCTGCATTGCTTCCAGGAGCATTCACCACGGGGATCCCCCTGGTGCTTGCGTGGGCCACCTGCACATTGTCCAGCCCCACCCCACAGCGGGCAATCACCTGAAGGTCAGGGCACAGATCGATCAGCTCAGCACTCACGTCGCCCTTGCCCCGCGTCACAATGGCATGGATATTTTCCCGCCGGGCAATGGCCGGCCCCGAAGCCGGGGTTTCCGCCAGGAAAACATTTGTCCCGGCCCGCAACAGGTGATCCGCCGGCTCCGAGATGGTTTCTAGCAATAGCGTATTCTTCATTACTAATGGAAATGGATGCGTAAAAAAGGAAAGTGGGTAACCGGAGACTGCTTCAGGTTACTCTCCGGTGTACAGCGTGGCGTTTTCTGCCTTGTAGCCCCGAAAGTCGTTCCGGCCGGAGACGTACAACCCCGCCTTATAATTCTCGTCGGTAAAGATGGCAGGGTCGATGCTGTCCCGGTCTTCCGGACGGGAGCTTATTTCAATCAGGTTACCGGCGGGGTCACGTACGAACATCTGCATACCTCCGTCGGGCAATTGCCGAACGTGCCCCCAGGGAGCCAGATCGATAATGCCCAATTCCTTCATGCGGAAAAACGTCCGGTTAAAATCATCGACGGTAATGCACAGGTGGCCGCGAAAAGACCGGGCATCTTCCCATTCCGATAAGTGCAACTGCTGGCCATTCTTAAATTTGAAGAAGGCCGTCGGGTAGTCAAAAACAAAGGCCGCAACCGGCTCCAGACCAAACTCTTCCTCATAAAACCTGGCGGCCGGCTCCAGGGCATCGACGATTAGGGTGACGTGATTGATTTCTGCCATGGGTTGCGAGTTGCGGGTTGCGGGTTGCGGGTTGCGGGTTAGTGATACCAGCGTTAAGGTAGCAATTTCCGTAAATTTCCACTTACCGCTGGCTTGAAGGCGCGCAACGATGTACACAGACCGTGCTGAAAGCGGGACTTTATGCAGAGGCAGAACTTCGCCTTCCGTAGGGGGCAGGGTTTACAACCGGTACTACCCCAGCGCATCCCATACCAGCACACCGTACACGATCAGGGCAGTGGTTGCAGAGACCAACACGGCAGCCGCCGCTACATCCTTGGCTTTACCTGCCAGTTCGTGGTACTCCGGAGAAACCAGGTCAACGACGTATTCAATTGCTGTGTTTAGTGCTTCCGTAGCAATCGCAAAGCCAATGCAAAAGAGGAAGGCCACCCATTTCCAGGTAGGAAAATCCAGGTACCAGGCGGTGCCCAAAGCCACTACGACCGCCAGCAGGTGGACTTTTACCGGCTCATGATTACTGAATAAATCAACCAGGCCGGCCAGGGCGTAGGTAAAAGCCTTTAAACGGGAAACGATAAAATCAAGCATAGGCGGGGGAGAAAGCAGTTGTTTGGGGATGATGACGTTACGCCCCACTGATTGGTGCGAAGTAAGGCCGCTACTTCCCGAACCCGATCGTCTTTTTCCCCTCGGGGTTAGCCCGCTTCAGTGCGGCCATCCGCAGGGCCGTTACGGCTGCTTCCACCCCTTTATTTCCGTGCTTGCCCCCCGCACGATCCAGTGCCTGCTCGTGGGTATTCGGCGTAAGAACGCCAAAAATAAAGGGCTTGCCGGTAGTAATACTCAGGTTCATCAACCCCGTTGCTACGGCGTTATTGATGTATTCATCATGCTGTGTTTCCCCCTTGATCACGCAGCCCAGGCACACCAAGGCATCGAGTTTCTCCCGGCCGGCCAGGATGCGGGCACCAGCGGGCAATTCGAAGGCACCGGGGACTTGCGCTACGTAGATATTTTCTTCTTTGGCACCGTGCTTCACCAGGGTCTCCAGGCACCCCTCGTAGAGGGCATGGGTGATGTCCCGATTCCAATCGGCCACAACAATTCCGAATGACATTTCGCTGGCATCAGGAATATTGCTTTCATCGTAGGTACTCAGGTTTTTCAGGGAGGAAGCCATGCTTTATCTAGGTTCGTTAATGGTTGGATTCTAGTACGTTTGAAAGGTTCCTTTAGTTTGCCCGGAAACCAATATCCCTTTTTTTTAAATCCCCCCGGTTTAAATCTTCCGTCCGGTATTTTGTCTTTTCTCCAACAAATCATTGCGCCGGAAAGCGCAATACGGCACCTGCGATCCCGCCAAAAAAACCACCTTGTTCAAGGTAGCTGCTTCCCAGCCGTTTTTTACTACCTTTGGCCGCCAACGAATTCTATCGCGACCACGCTTCCCGAATGGATAAACAAATCAAACACGTAGCCATTGCCGGTAACATCGGCGCCGGAAAAACGACCCTTTGCACCAAACTCGCCCAACACTTTGGCTGGGATGTTCATTACGAGAGCACCGATGACAACCCCTACCTGAGCGATTTCTACAACGACATGCAACGCTGGAGTTTTAACCTTCAGGTGTATTTTTTGCACAATCGTTACGGACAAATCCTCGAGATTCAGGAGGGCAACCGCACGGTGATCCAGGACCGGACGATCTACGAAGATGCCCACATCTTTGCCCCCAACCTGCACGGTATGGGATTGATGACTGCCCGCGATTTCGAAAACTACACGAAGCTTTTCGAAACAATGACCAAGCGCATTTCCCCGCCCGACCTTTTGATCTACCTGCGGGCCGGCATCGGTACCCTGGTAGCCCACATCGAGAGCCGCGGCCGCGATTACGAAGGGAGTATGAGTCTGGATTACCTGAAGCAACTCAACCGCCGGTACGAGGACTGGATCGCTACCTACGACGACGGCAACATCCTGATCATTGATGTTGACCATCTCGACTTCGCCAACAAACCCGAAGACCTGGGAATGGTCGTAGAAAAAGTACAGGCGAATCTGCACGGACTATTCGAGTGACACTGCTGCCCGTATGAACCTCAACGCCGATCTCGGAGAATCCTGGTACGCTGAAAAAGTCGGCGACGACGCCGGTTTAATGCCCTTCCTGGACAGCTGCAACATTGCGTGCGGCTTCCACGGTGGAGATGCTTACACCATTCTGAAGACCATTGAACTGGCGCGGGAGCACGACGTAGCCATCGGTGCCCACCCCAGCTTTGCCGACCGCAGGAATTTTGGCCGGACCCGGCTGTCCGTAGACGACGAAGTCCTCTAAGCTCAGGTACTCTATCAGGTTAGTGCCCTCCAGGGCATGGTCGCCAGCCTGGGCGATTCGCTTCACCACCTGAAGCCCCACGGTGCCTTGTACCACTACGCCAATGAGCAACCGGCAGCAGCCCAGTCCATCGCCATCATCGCCGCAGAACTCGGCATCCCCGTAGTGTACGGGCCGCCGCGGGGGTACCTGCGCGAATTTGCCGAAGCGGAAGGGCTCACTTTCTGGGCGGAAGGCTTTGCGGACCGGGTGTACGAACCCAACCTGAGCCTGCGGGCACGTTCTCTGCCCCAGGCAACCATTGACGATCCGGAAGAGGCGCGGGCGCAGGTGCAGCGGATGGTGGAGCGCAGGGAAGTTGTTGCCAGCGACAGA
>JAUIIF010000184.1 GCA_030431945.1 Bacteroidia bacterium
CGAAGAATTTGAACGCTTACAATCGGCTGATAACTACAGCGAAGCCTATTTCTGGCTGGCTACCGGCGGGAGCCTGCGTAAAATTCCCGATCACCCGCCTTACTCCAGGCGCATGGCCAAAGAGTTCCTGGCCCTTCCGGCAGACCTGACAACCGGTGATGCCGATGTTTACGTGTACTGCTTCCTTCGGTCCCTGGAGGCGTCACACGACCTGGCCGTAGCCCTGCAGCGATTCTTCCGTCGGCCTGAAGGCGTCAGGGAACTGGCGGAATGGAAAAAGCGGCTGGACCCCGTCGTCCAAAAATTAGGCGAAGTAAATTATTACTGGCCCAGCGGGCAGGGTGATCACCTGCTCGGTTACCTGCACCATGCCGTGCGGGATCAGTTCGGTTTTGCCGTCAATATCCGCCCCATCGAGCAGTTAGAACAGGAAGCAGCAGCTTACTACGAGCGCATTGCGGCTCGCCGTGCGGAGGCTGAACGCAGAAACGCCGTCCGCAACGCGGCAACCGCTGAAGACTGCTGGAAGCCTTTAGCCGGCGTTTCCCCCTGGCAGGAAGAAGGCGACCGGTTCAGTCCGGTACGGCGTTGGACGATCACCGAGCTTACGGGGCGGTACCAACTGGAAGCTGAAAGTGCCCAGATGCGGCACTGTGTCAGTACTTACCTCGACAAGTGCCGCCACGGGCAGGCTTCCATCTGGTCTATGCGCGAGCTGAGACAAAACGGCAACTGGTACAGCCTGGTGACCATCGAAATCATCCCCCGGCAACGGTGCATCGTTCAGGTTTCGGCCCGGCTAAACGCCCGTCCGAACAGTGAGTTGATGGAACGCATCGAAAAGTGGGCCGAACGTGAAAAGCTGCATATTGATATTTGGTAGCTTACTCTCCGGATCCGTATCCGGTAAAGGCATCCGCCCGTTATCCCGGCACCTTAGCGAAGGTTGTCAGCATTGCTTCGTTGAACGCCGGAATATCATCCGGGTTGCGGCTACTTACCAGCTGGCCATCCACGACGACTTCCTGGTCAACGTACTTTGCACCGGCATTTTTTACGTCCTCGACGATGGACTTGTAGCAGGTCATGGTCCGGTCTTTTACCAAATCGGCGGAGATCATGGTTTGTGAACCGTGGCAGATCACGGCTACGGGTTTTTCAGCACTGAAAAAGTGGCGGATAAAATGGAGGGCGGTGTCGTTCGTCCGCAGGCTATCGGGGCTGATTACTCCTCCGGGCAAAAGTAAGGCGTGGTAACTAGCGGCCTCTGCTTCTTCCAGTGGTACGTCCACGTGGAAAAGCTCGCCCCAGTCATCAGTATCCCAGGAACGGATTTTTCCGGATTCCGGGCTCACCAGGTCAACGGTAGCCCCCGCATCAATAAGTGCCTGACGAGGCTGGGTAAATTCTACTTCTTCAAATCCATTGGTGGCTAATGCTGCCACCTTGAGGTACGAAAGGTCCATAATAAAAAGGTTTAGTTTACTAATTCCCTGTTATTACGTGGGCCCGGCACGGTGGGTTCGCTGCTGATTACGCACCGTTGATTATTTGGGGGAGTAGTTGAGAGTTGACCACGCGCTTTACGATCAGGTTTAGCGGTGCACCCTCATAAAAACCGGCACGGTTCAATTAAGTGGGGCATTTCCGCCTGCCCTTATCCCTTATTTCTGCACCTGCGGCCGCGCCCCTTAATCATGCTGATTGACTTTATGCAGGATCAGCCGGCCAATACCGTTAGCCCGTTGTACCGCCAGCGCAGCCTTGTCGCCGGCATAACTGGCCCGGATGGTTTGTTCCCAGAGCTCCAGCCAGCGATCCAGATGCTCCTGCCTGAGGGGAGATTTTTCCGCCAGCTGCAGATGCTTAAGCATGGGGTTGCCACGGTAGCTGCCGCTGCCCAGCAGGACGCTTTCCCAGAAGTCGCCAATGATGGGCAGGTGACTTTCCAGATCGAGCCGGGCCACCTGGGTGAAGAAATGCCCGATCACCGGATCGTGCACTGCCTGCTCATAAAAAGCGCTGACCACTTCATCAATGGCGGAGCGGGTGGTTAAATCCTTCATGCGTTACTAATTATCGGCTTCAATTACTTGCCGGACACTTCCGGTCAGCAGCAACCTGCGCTTTGCCTCCTCGTACGGGAGCCCCAGGGCGGCTACGATCATCTTCGTCCCGCGGTCCACCAACTTCGCGTTGGAGAGTTGCATATCGACCATCCGGTTGTCTTTGACCCGGCCGAGCCGGATCATCGTGGTGGTGGTGATCATGTTCAGGATCAGTTTTTGGGCCGTGCCGGATTTCATCCGGGTACTACCGGTTACGACTTCCGGGCCGACAACGGCCACGATGGGGTGATCGGCGTGTTCGGTCACTGGAGCTCCGGGGTTGCAGGTGACACAAGCCGTCAGGATGCCCCGCTCGCGGCAGGCCTTCAAACCGCCGATAACGTAAGGAGTAGTTCCGGAAGCAGCAATGCCGATGAGGGTATCGGCAGTACCGATGTCGTGGGCTTCCAGGTCCACCCACCCTTGTTCTTCAGCGTCTTCAGCGGACTCTACGGGATGGCGCAGGGCATGGTCTCCGCCGGCAATCAATCCGACTACCCATTCCGGCGGCACTCCGAAAGTGGGGGGGCACTCGCTGGCGTCCAGTACCCCCAGGCGACCACTCGTGCCCGCACCGGTGTAGAAAATGCGCCCGCCGCGCTGCATGCGCGGCACGATGTCGTCCACCAGGGCCGTCAATGCCGGAATACAGGCCTGCACCGCCAGGGCCACTTTTTGGTCCTCCCGGTTAATGTTGGTCAGTAGTTCCTCGGTGGATAGCTTTTCCAGGTGGCGGTAAGGGCCCGGTTGCTCGGTAATTTTTTGCATGGCACGAAGGTAAGGCGACAAAATAATCCGCCGGCTTCCTTAGTTTAATAGGCCCTGGGCCATGGCAACAAGGCAAAGTTCGTCGGCCGAGGCGGAAGCGCAGCGACCTGACTCGTCCGCCGAACGGTATAACTCTCGGCACTCCCGGCAGATGCCACGGAGTAGTCTGAAGCGACACCGGCCTGTCCCTTACGTTTCCGCCGGCGGGTGAACCCACCTTTACCCAATTCGGGTTCTTTCGTCAGCGGGGCTCACCAAATGAATTTTCCTTCCCTAGCCAACTCCCTTAATGCCAAGTATTTCTTCCCCCCTCCGGTACCTTTTCCCTTTCCTGCTCTTGCTCCTTACGGCCCCCGTACTGGAAGCCCAGACCATTGAAAAAGCCTTTGGCCTGGAACTGGCGCCTCACGCCGGAGGCCGGCGGATTTCCGCCGGATCGGGCGTGCCCTTTCAGCGCATTGAGGCCCAGGACAGTATTGAATCCGGAGTTGGCGGCTTCAGTGCTGGTCTGATCTTCGAAAGCCGGGTCGACAAAATTGGCTTTACTACCGGTATCCGGTATTTGCGGACGGGTTACTCCTCCATGCTCGAAAGCCAGGAAGGCCCCGGGTTGGGAGCGGCCCTGAAGGAAGAAGTAACGGCGCAATACCTTTCGATTCCCCTGGAGCTTAATTTTCACCAGGACATCACCCCTAAAGACCGGGTATCCTTCACCCTTGGTCTTGGAGGGCACGTGCACCTGAAAACAGTACGCCGGCAAACCACCTTCTTTGACGGGGAACAGACCGGCACCGGCATTATCGACGATGCCACCCTGGCCTACCGGCCCCTGGTATTGTCCCTGAATACTGCCCTTGGTTTTGATCGGAAACTGGGAGAAGACTGGGCCATCAAAGTCCAGCCTTACTTCCGGTTCTTCCTGCAGGGAAACCTGCAAACGAATTTTGACCAGCTGAACCGCAATTATTACCAGACGGGAGTACGGGTGACCGTAAAACGGATCATCTTTTAGGCATGCAACCGCGCCTGCCGCGCGGCCAGTACACTCTCTTCTTCTTCCCGTTCGGGGTC
The DNA here is from genome assembly GCA_030431945.1 of Bacteroidia bacterium. Lineage (GTDB taxonomy): Bacteria > Bacteroidota > Bacteroidia > Chitinophagales > Saprospiraceae > Neolewinella. The sequence continues at coordinate 3,948 of JAUIIF010000184.1, forward strand.
GGGGACACAACAATCCACCGGGCAAACGGCCGCACACTGCGGCTCTTCGTGAAAGCCAACACACTCCGTGCACTTATCGGGAACGATGTAGTAAAACTCATCACTTACGGGTGCCTGCTCGGCGTCGGGGGCAATAGACTCACCCGTTTCGATGGTGTACACATCGCTGATGGTCGTTCCCTCTCCCATTTTCCATTCCACTCCGCCTTCGTAAATGGCGGTATTCGGGCATTCTGGTTCGCAGGCTCCGCAGTTGATGCAATCGTCGGTAATAAAAATAGCCATGAGGAAAAAATTGGTCTTTTGATTGGCCGGGTTAACGTTAGCGGGCAATCAAATTTTCGGGGTAACACAAAAGAAAAGCAACTTGCTCTGTCAACAGTAACAACACGAGCACCAAGGCTAGTTGACCGCTGGGTGCACAAAATTACGTAAGCTTGGGTAAACGCGGGCATCTCCCGCCAATAAGGCCAGGGTAATCAACATTTCTCTCGCCGGACGGCCACGGAGCAGCCCGGAACGGAACCAGCTTGCTCGCGCGTTTTCGTCAAATCGTAAGGTGAGCAGCAGGAGGGCGCGGCCGCAGGTGCAGGCGGCGTTAAGGAAAAGCCAACGGAGCGCCCCTCCAGCCTTTTTTGTTAAGCATTTGCAAAACAACCACCCTGCCACGCAAAGAGCGATCACTTTGTCGTCTTAGTTGGTAAATACACCACCCACATGACCCATCGCCTGCTCTTGCTACTAGCCTTAGTAGTACAATTTACTTCCTGCGGCTACGAAAATAGTGCCTACTACCTCAACCAGGAAGCAAACGCTGATTTCAGTACTGACCCCGACCGTTCGGAACCGGGAGACGAATACGGCACCATCATCGAAAACCCCTTTATCAGTACCGCGGAGGAAGCCACTTCTACCTTTTCCATCGATGCTGACGGTGGGTCTTACGCCAACGTCCGCCGGTTTCTGGAGCAAGACGACCAGCTTCCACCAGCTGCAGCCGTTCGCACGGAAGAACTCATTAATTATTTCGACCTTAATTACCCTGCCGACAATCCGGACCACCCCATTTCCCTCAACGGCGAAGTGAGCGGCTGCCCCTGGGCCGCAGAGCACCGCCTCGTCCGCATCGGCATCCAGGGTAAGGATATCCCGGAAGCGGAATTACCCCCTTCCAATTTTGTCTTCCTCGTTGATGTTTCCGGCTCCATGGGTGCCGGGGACAAGCTGGAACTCCTCAAGGCCGGCATGCACCGTTTTGTGGACCAAATGGAAGCAGCAGATCACCTCTCCGTTGTGGTGTACGCCGGCCGGACCGAAGTGCACCTGGCCTCCACCTCCGGCCGGGAGAAGGACGCAATCCGGCGAAGTATTAATGCCCTTCAGCCCGGCGGCGGCACCAACGGGGGGGCTGGCATTCTGCTTGCCTACGAGCAAGCGGAGCGACACTTTATTCCCGGCGGCAACAATCGTATCCTTCTCGGTACGGATGGCGACTTCAACATCGGGATCTCCGACAAAGACGAGTTGATTGCCCTGATCGAAGAGAAGCGGGAGACGGGCGTTTTCCTGACGGTACTCGGGGTTGGACGGGGTAACTACAATGAAGCCACCCTGGAACAACTCGCCAATAAAGGGAACGGTACCTACGAATACCTCGATAAACTGGAGCAACTGGAAAAAGTGTTTTTCCACGAAACCGGTAAATTCTATACCGTCGCCAAAGACGTCAAGGTGCAGGTACAGTTCAATCCGGACCTGGTCCAGGCCTACCGCCTCATCGGCTACGAAAACCGGGTACTTCCCAACGAAGCATTTACCGATGACACGGAGGATGCCGGCGAGATTGGGGCGGGGCAAAACATAACGGCCCTGTATGAGATCATTCCGGTCCCTGCTGCCGCGACCCGCAGCACGCCCTCCTTTACCATTGATTTTCGTTACAAAATGCCTGATGCTGATACCAGTACCCCGCTCCGCCTCGCCATCACGGATGAAGGAAAAACCTTTTTCGAGGCTTCCGATTATACCCGTTTTACCGGATCAGTGGCGGCTTTCGGCCTGCTGTTGATCGATTCGGAGTATAAAGGAAGCGCCACGTACCGTGACCTGCTCACCTGGCTGCGCACGGTGACGCTGGAGGACGAGTTCGGTTACTACCGGGAGCTGGAAACATTGGTAAAAAAAGCGCAAGACCTGTGATAAACTGGCGGGCCCTTTGCTAATAAGCCCGTTCGTTGCTTCCTTTCATGTAATTGACAAAAGCCTTATTCACTACCCGGAAACCACCCGGCGTCGGGTAGTTACCGCTGAAGTACCAATCGCCATTGTTATTAGGGCAGCTTTCGCGCAGGTCCTTTATCGTTTGATAAATGACGTCAATACGCGGCTTGGTTCCCTTTGGCGTGATGATCTCGGCAATCATGGCACTGACTTCTTCGTACTTGAACTGGTCGTAGAGTTCCTGGACGGTATTCCGCTGCTTATTGTCCGGTTTTTTCAACTCCTCTTCCGCCTTTTTCAGCACCTGCTTCATCAGCCGTTTCTTGCCTTTCTTTTCCAGGAGGGCTTCCATGGCCTTGAAGGCCACGAACTCTCCCATGCGCGACATATCGATGCCGTAGCAATCCGGATACCGAATCTGCGGTGCGGAGGAAACAATGATGATGCGCTTGGGCTTCAACCGACTGACAATTTTGATGATGGAGTCACGCATGGTCGTCCCCCTTACGATACTGTCATCCAGCAGCACCAGGGTATCGATATTGTTGCGGACGATGCCGTAGGTAACGTCATAGACGTGGCTCACCATATCATCCCGGCTGGTCGTATCAGCAATGAACGTCCGGGTTTTACCGTCTTTGACGACGATCTTCTCGTTACGGACCTTCGTATTCAGAATCTTGCCCACGCCGTTCTTGCCGGCTTTCTGCTTTTTCTTGATGGCCTTTTTCTTCCAGGCAGTCAGTTCTTCTTCCAGCCCTTCGATCATGCCGTAGTAGGCCGTTTCTGCCGTATTGGGGATGTAGCTGAAGACCGTGTTGTCAAAATCGTAGTCGATGGCCCTGGTAACGGCCTTGGCCAGTCGCCGCCCCAGCTCCTTGCGTTCCAGGTAAATGTCGCGGTCCGTTCCCCGGCTGAAGTAAATCCGCTCAAAGGAACAGGCCGCCCGGGGCAGTTTTTTGGTAAACGGCAGCATGCTTACCTCGCCGCTTTTCTTGATGATGAGGGCGTGGCCGGGCTCCACTTCGCGAATATCCTCGATGGGAATGTTAAACGTAGTCTGCAGGGCCGGCCGTTCAGAAGCCACGGCGACAAATTCCTCGTTCTCGAAGTAAAATGCCGGGCGGATTCCCGCCGGGTCCCGCATAATAAAAGCGTCACCGTGGCCGATCATTCCGCCCATAACGTAACCGCCGTCGAATTTTTTGCTTGCTCTTTTCAGCAGCCGTTGGACATCCAGCTCTTCGGCGATGATGTCGTTGATCTCGATATTGGAATGCCCATCCGGCTTATGCCACTGGTGAATTCGCTGAACTTCGTCGTCCAGGAAGTGGCCAATTTTTTCCAGTACCGTTACCGTATCTGACTTTTCCTTAGGAAACTGCCCCAGTTCCACCAGTTCCTGGAAAAGGTCATTGACGTTGGTAAGGTTGAAGTTTCCGGCGACGATCAGGCAGCGGGTCTTCCAGTTGCTCTGCCGCAGGAAGGGGTGGCAGGTTTCAATGTCGTTGCTGCCGTGGGTACCGTAGCGCAGGTGGCCCATCATCAGTTCTCCGGTGTAGGGGAGGTTACTCTTCAGGTACTCGCCGTTGGCGAGTTGTTCCGGCGTCAGCTCATCAAAGCGTTTGTAGACGCCGCGCCAGAGGTCGGCCAGGTAATCTGATTTATTGGACCGTTTCCGGCTGATGAATTTCTTTCCCGGCGGGTGGTCCAGCTTGATGGTTGCCATACCGGCACCATCCTGGCCGCGGTTCCGCATTTTACGCATCAACAACTGCAGGCACTTCAAGCCGTGGATTGGGGTACCATAAGTTTCCTGGTAATAGCTCAGGGGTTTACGGAGGCGAATCATCGCCAAGCCGCATTCATGGTGGATTGCATCGCTCATGTAGGGGGACCCTTTTGGGAAGGAAAA
>JAUIIF010000185.1 GCA_030431945.1 Bacteroidia bacterium
TTTTACCGGCACCGTTCGGCCCGAGTAAGCCGACGATCTCGCCCCGGTCCACGAAAAGCGAGACGTCTTTTACCACGGTTCGGGAGCCGTATTTTTTTACCAGTTTTTTACTGCTGAGGCGCATAGTAGTCTTATTTGTCAGAAGGTCTTGCGGGGCGGAGGGGGGGGGGATTTGTCGGGCCGGTTATTCACCGGCCAGCATAGGTACGACGACTTCTACTTCTGCTCCGTTGCGGATCACCGTCATTTTTAACATTTCACCAACTTTTGCCCGGCCGATGAGTTCGGTCAGTTCAGGCAGGTCACGGATCGTACGTTTATCGACACGGATGATGAGGTCATCAACCTGCAGGCCGGCAGCGGCGGCGGAGCCGCCGGCAAAGATAGCGTCTATCACTACACCCTCCGTGCGGTCGGTTAAGCTGAGCCGCTTGCGGTCCGCGGCGGTATAGGTAGAGATTTCCACTCCGAGGAAAGCGCGCCGGTAGGTGCCGAATTCAATGATGTCATCAGCAATCCGCTGCATCAGGTTGCTCGGGATGGCAAAACTGTAACCCTGAAAACGGCCGGTCCGCGAAGCGATGGCCGTATTGATGCCCAGCAATTTGCCCTCGGCGGTGACCAGGGCGCCGCCGCTGTTGCCGGGGTTGACCGCCGCATCGGACTGGATGAAACTCTCGATGGCATCCAACTCACTGAACAGGTTGATGCTGCGCCCCTTGGCGCTGATGATGCCGGCCGTAACGGTACTGGTGAGGCCGAGGGGATTGCCGACGGCGAGCACCCAGCTGCCCGGCTCGGCAGCGTCACTGTCGGCCAGCTTCAGGAAGGGCAGTTCCGTGGCGTCAATCCGCAGCACCGCGAGGTCACTCTTGGCGTCCTGCCCGACCAGGCTGGCGGGGTAGACCTGCCGGTCGGCCATGATCACCGTAATATCATCGGCGCCATCCACCACGTGGAGGTTGGTAATCAGGTAGCCGTTGGACGTATAGATGACGCCGGAACCTTCGCCTTCCCGGGGGCTGCGGCCCGGGCTGCGGTCCGTAAACAATGACTTCACGGCCTCCCGCTGCCGGCCCTTGGTGCGGGCCTTGATGTGGACGACGGCGGGGATGGCCAGCCGGGCGGCCGCCCGCAGGTCAACCGGAGCGGTAAGCAGCAGGTCCGTGGCCGCCGGGGGCTGCGCAGAGGAATGATCCACTAAGCGGCCAGGAGGGGGAAGCGCAGTGGGCGCGGACGCAGGTGCAGGCGCTGCGGTGAGGGCCGGGCCGGCCGGGTACCGGCCGCCGAGGGCGGCCAGGACGACCAGCGCTGCTACCGCACCGCCGCCCAATGCGGCGGCTACCAAAGGTAAGAATCGTTGCATAGGCTTGGGAGTATCAGCAAGATAACCGGGAGAGGGACGGGAGGGTTGTTGTAATTAAGAAGATTTCCCCGGCCGGCCGGCACAACTTCCCGTCCGGAAAGGGCGTTGTACCTTGTCATCAGAATACTCATCCACCTTACGCTTTGTCTGCGGTTTTATCTCCCTCCGAACTGAAAAAGGTCCTGCAACCTGAAACATCCCTGGAAGCCAGCTTTCTGGAGGATGCCGAATTTTGTCGTGGCCTGCAGTGGGGCGTCCCGCGTTACGGCCATCCGGAAGGCACCATCATGGCCCACATCCTGGAGGTGAATGCGAACATTGACCGGCTGCCGGTCAGCGCCGAAGTCCGGCGCAAACTGCGCATCATCTCCTGGGTACACGACACGTTCAAGCACCTGGAAGACCGCGGGACACCGCGGGACTACGACAAGCACCACTCCGTCTACGCCCGGAAATTTCTTGAGGATTACGTCGATGATGAGTTACTGCTCAACGTAGTGGAAACCCACGACGATGCCTACTACGCCTGGCGGCTCGGGCACCTTTACCACCGCCTCGGTGAGGCGGATGAGCGGATCGAAGCCGTCCGGAAGGCCGTCGGTGACTACTGGCAGTTGTTCTACCTTTTTTTCAAGTGCGACACCTCAACCGGGGATAAAAACCCCGCGCCCCTCCTCTGGTTTGAAAATACGATGGAGGACATTACGGTTACGCATTTTTTACCCGAAGAAGGCTGAGCTCAGGGCAAGCAGCCTGAAGCAGGCAGGCGGCGTTGCGGATAGGGCTTTTGATCGTTCCTAAATGCAGACTTAAAGCACGAACGAGCGTGTACTTGCCGCTTGGCGACAGTTTTCGGGACACAACAGTATACTGTAGCAGAGGCCGGGCGGGTTAGGTAAACCGAGAGTTCTTTGCACCGGCGTCGGGCCTGCGGCTCCGCCACTGGCTGCCCACCTGCCTGCCGGATAAAAAAAACGCCATGAAATACTTGTTTTTGCTATTGCCCACCCTGGCCTTTACCCTGCTCCTCCGTCCTTTCTCCGCACCAGCGGCCGCGCCCCTGGGAAAGCCCGCGCCGGAAACGACGGCCGGCACGGAGGCGCCACTGGCCGTACTGGAATTGTTCACCAGCCAGGGCTGCAGCAGCTGCCCGCCGGCGGATGAGCTCTTGCGGGAATTCGACGCCCGTGCTCAGGCCGGGGAGCCCATCATCGCCCTCTCCTACCACGTGGACTACTGGAACTACCTGGGCTGGAAAGACCCCTTCAGCAGTGCTTACTTTTCCGCCCGCCAGACGGATTATACGGAGCGGATCGGTGCCCGGACCTACACCCCGCAGCTCGTGATCAACGGCACGCAGGAGATGGTCGGCAGCCGCCGCGGGCAGGTAAAGGCCGCCGTGACGGAGGCGCTCCGGAACGCCCGGCAGGACTACGCCCCCGTGCTCACCACCCACCTCCGCAACGGTAAGGTGACGGTGGCATACACCCTGGAGCATACCGCGGCGTTAAAAGATTACCGGGTGACGGCCCTGCTGACGCAAAAAACGGCTACTTCGGCCGTGGTGCGCGGGGAGAACCGGGGGAAAGAACTGCGCCACCACAACGTCGTGCGGGTAATGGAGCACGCGCCGGCAGCAGCGGCCGGCACCTTCGTACTCGCCCTGCCTGACGGCCTGACGGCCGGCGGGGTGGAGGTCGTTTTGCTGGTTCAGCACACCCAAACACACGCCCTTACCGGAGCGGGGCATGCTGTCGTTTCCGCCAGATAGCCGTTCTTTGCGGCTGCATGGCCATTTACCTAGCATCAGATTTTCACCTTGGCGTTGCTGCCCGGCTGCCGAGCCGGGAGCGCGAAGACCAGATCGTTGCCTGGCTCGATGCCTGCTGGCGCAAAGACGCCGAAGCTTTCTACCTGGTGGGGGATCTCTTCGAATTCTGGTTTGAATGGGCCGAAGTGGTACCCCGCGGCTACGTACGCTTTTTCGGCAAGCTGGCCGAAATTGCCGATGCCGGCATCCCCATCCACGTTTTTACCGGCAACCACGACATGTGGTTCGGGGATTACCTGCAACGGGAAATCGGCGTGACCCTGCACCGGGAACCGGTGGTGACCACCCTGCATGGCTACCGGCTGCTCATCGGGCACGGCGACGGCCTGGGGCCGGGGGACTACGGCTACAAGCGGCTGAAGCGCCTCTTCCAGGCCCGCTGGGCCCGCTGGTGCTACGCCCGGCTGCACCCCAACCTGGCGATGCGCCTGGCGTTTTTCTTCAGCGGCAAAAGCCGCTCGTCGCAGCCGCCCGAAACGGAATTTCTGGGGCCCGACCAGGAATGGCTCGTCGCCTACAGCGAACGGAAGCTGGCGGCAGACCCCTCCCTCGATTTCTGTATTTTCGGCCACCGGCACCTCCCCATCGATTACCTGCTGAGCAACGGTCGCTCCCGTTACCTGAACCTCGGAGAATGGCTCCACTACCAGTCCTACGTCAGGCTGGAAGCCGGTAAGGTGACCCTGGAGTACTGGAAAGGCAAAAAAAATTTTTCAGCAGTAAAGGAGATTTAACCCCTACTTAAAATTGGCCCCTTGCACCGACGGCAAAATCCAACACGGCAAAAAACTTTCTTTGCCCTCTCTTAAACCTTTTTCGTTGCCTTGACGTAACATCAAGGTTAACAAGGAGTTAGCTTAAACCTTTATTTTTGTGGCACCTAAGGCCGACGAATGCGTCCGGCGTTGGCTAAATTCCGCCCGGATAATTGACATTTTGCCTACCAAATACGTGGACTAACCAACCACACCACCCCGTGGCCCGCCACGGACAAAATTTAATCCATTGCCCATTCAAGATCCTGACCTACCGCAACTAGCTAACCGGGAATCGGCAACCACCGCTACCGAAAAAGCGCTGCAAGATTATTATACCTGCCGGCTCAGCAGAGAGCTGAGTAACGTCATCCGTAAAGACGTTCTTACGGGCAGGGCGAAGTTCGGGGTCAGTGACGACGGGAAGGAATTGTACCAGGTGGCCATGGCGCGGGCCGTAGCGAACGGCGACTGGCGGGCGGATTACTACCGGGGGCACACCTTCCTCCTGGCTACGGGGCTGGCGAGTGTAGCCGACATTCTGGCCCAGCTGTACGCAGATGCGCACCAGGACCCCTTCAGTAAAGGCCGCCAGATGGTCGGCCACCACGCAACCGCCACCATTGATGAAGACGGCCAGTGGCTGGACCACACCGCTAACTTCAACATCAGTAGTGCCACCTCCCCCACGGCGGGCCAGGTGGCCCGCGGGCTCGGGCTTGCCTTTGCTTCGAAAATATACCGGGAAGGCAAAGATCTGCCCAGCGGCTTCAGCAATAATGGTAACGAAATCTCCTGGGTGGAAATCGGGGACGCTTCCACTTCAGAAGGTGTTTTCTGGGAAACCCTCAACGCCGCCGGCGTACTCCAGGTACCGATCGTCACCACGGTGGTGGATGACGGGTACGGCATTTCCGTTTCCGTAGATAAGCAGACCATTAAAGGAAGCATCAGCGATGCCCTCGTGGGCTTTCAGGCGCGGGAGGACAGTAACGGTATTGAAATTTTTGCCGTCAAGGGCTGGGATTACCCGGCCCTGACGGCGCTGTACCCGCGGGTGGCCGAAATGGTGCGCCGTACCCACCGCGGCGCCCTGATTCACGTTACGGAGCTGACGCAGCCGAACGGCCACAGTACGAGCGGCAGCCACGAGCGGTATAAAAGCAAGGAACGACTGGCCTGGGAAAAAGAATGGGACTGTCTGGCACAGTTTCGTCACTGGCTGATTGCGACCGGCGTTGCCGAAGCAACGGACCTGGACCAATTGGAGAAGCAAGCCAAAAAGGCGGTGATGGCCGCCCGGAAGTCAGTATGGGATAAATTCATCAGCCGGCTGAACGGCCTCCGCGAAGACCTCCTCAGTCAGTTTCCGGTAAACGGACAGTCTACCTCCGCCTACGAAACGGCGCGCACTGCCCTGCAGAAAATGGACCAGCCGCTGCTCTCCGAACAGATTGACGTGGTGCGGCGGCTGCGCCTGAACCTGCGGGGGGCGGCCCTGCCCGATGCACTGGAGCGCTGGCTCAGCGCCGCGAGGCTGGAGCTGCGGGAATCAATGGGCAAGCACCTGCTGAGCGAAACGATGAATTCCCCCATCCGGGTGCCGGTGGTCGCGCCGGTCATTACTGACCAATCCGCCCGCCACCCCGGGTACGAAATTCTGCAGCACTACTTCTCCGGAAAGTTCTCCGCCCACCCGGAACTCTTTGCCTTTGGGGAAGACGTGGGGGAAATCGGGGACGTCAACCAGGGGTTTGCCGGCTTGCAGGAGAAATTCGGCCAGCTCCGTGTTTTTGATACCGGCATCCGGGAGTGGACCATCGTGGGGCAGGCCATGGGAATGGCCATGCGGGGGCTGCGGCCGATTGCGGAAATTCAGTACCTCGACTATATCTACTACGCCCTTTCCATTCTTACCGATGATGTGGCGACCCTCCGTTGGCGCACGGGCGGCCAGCAGGCCTGCCCCATTATCATCCGGACCCGCGGGCACCGCCTGGAGGGCATCTGGCACAGCGGCAGCTATCTGGCCCCTCTGATCAACAGCCTGCGCGGCATGCACTTATGTGTGCCCCGTAATATGGTGCAGGCTGCCGGCATGTACAATACCCTGCTGGCCGGCGATGATCCGGCAGTGGTCGTGGAAGTGCTCAATGGCTACCGCCTGCACGAAACCGAGCCGGAAAACCTGACGGAATTTACCGTGCCGCTGGGCGTTCCGGAATGCCTGCGTGCGGGTACCGACCTGACCATCGTCACCTACGGCGCCTGCGTCCGTATTTGCCTGGAAGCTGCTGACCTGCTGGCTGCACAGGGCGTTGCTGCAGAAATTATTGACGTGCAAACCCTGCTGCCTTTTGACCTTGAGCACCGCCTCGTACAGCACCTCAGCCACACCAACCGGCTGCTGATCGTCGATGAAGATGCCCCGGGCGGGACGTCTGCCTACATCCGGCAGCAGATCCTGGAAGTACAAGGCGGGTACCCCTACCTCGACGGAGCAGTAAAAACCCTGACGGCCGCCAGCCACCGCCCGGCTTACGCTGATGATGGCAACTACGCCAGCAAGCCACAGGTGATGGATGTGGTGGAAGCCGCCCTGGAGGTCGTCGCTTTTTAAATAAAAGTAATGGTCGTGGCCATACCCCTTCGGCTCCGGCCTTATGTCCGGACTTCATACGAATCAGGGGCGCGGCCGCTGGTGCCGGGAAGGGTAAACGGAGCAGCGCGCCTTTTTCCCCGACTTTTGCAACTTAGTAGCTGAAAAAAAGATTAACTACTTGTACAAAGAAATAAGTCGCAGTATATTTGCGGCCGCTTAAGGGGATTTATTCCCTGCTGGTACAGACCCATGGTGTAATTGGCAACACAACAGATTTTGGTTCTGTCGTTCAAGGTTCGAGTCCTTGTGGGTCTACCAAAGCTAACCGTCAACGTTCTCCGGAGCGTTGGCGGTTTTTGTTTTGGGGGGGCTACGCACCGGAGCGCGCGCTCCGCGCACGGCGAAAAAGCTAAAAATGTACCGGTGGTTGTACTGAGATTTTACTTGTCCTATTCGTTTGGCGGGGTTGGGTAAGGGCGCAGCTAATTCTATTCACGCGTTTTTGCTGGGCGGATCATAGGTTTTCTCCAAATCCGCGACGGACTTCGCGGATAGCAAGACCGTTTGGCCCCTTACCCTATTTTTAGCATAGTAGTTCAGGACTAACCGCCCTAAGCAACTTCTTTTCCTTCAGCGGCATTTTTCAATAAACTAACAGATCATGGCATTCACCATTGACCGCACCGAGGATGAGATCCTGATTCGACTGCCGATCTCTTCGACCTCAAAAGAGGTGCAAAATGCTTTGAATTTTCTCCGGTACGTGGAGCTAGGAAAGGATAGCCAGATTACCCAGGAAGACATCGAAGAGTTGGTCAAAGAAACCAAAGGCCGTTGGTGGGAAGAAAACAAGGAGCGCTTCAGGGGCGTCGAAGGCTTTGAAAAGTTCTTCGAATGAAAATCTATATCGTCGACACAAATATTGTGTTTTCAGCACCGATGAATACCCAGAGCCGGATTGGTCAGTTTTTGATGCAGACGGATGATGGCCAGGTAGAATTTTACGCTCCCACCTACCTTAAACGGGAAATAGAAAGGCACTTGCCAAAATTAGTTCGATTGGCCCGGTTGCCGGAACCCGCCGTCCGTGAAATCATTGATCTGGTCTACACGAAAATTAATTTTATCGACGACGCTCAAATACCCATTTCTACTTATTCAGCAGCAGCCCGTTTGGTTAGAGACGTTGATGAGTTTGATGTTCAATTTGTTGCTCTCACCCAGTACATGGACGAAATACTCTGGACCGGAGATAGAAAACTGTACCGGCACCTGCTAAAAATGGGCTTCGACCAAGTAGTGACTTTTGAAGATATTTTGGAGGAGCTGAAATGATGCGCAAAGCGTCTGCCTCCTAATTCTTTGGGTCTACTAAAGACTAATCGTCAACCGCCTTTCCAAATTACCTCCTCCCCTGAGCATTGGGCAACTTTACGGTAAGCCCTGTCTAACGGGAAACCTCTTCCCCCTTATCCCCCCCCTCACATCCAAAGAGCCAGTCACCCGCTTGTGGCTCTCCCT
>JAUIIF010000861.1 GCA_030431945.1 Bacteroidia bacterium
GGTTCAGCTCCAACAACCGGCGCTGGATCCTGAACTGCAGGTTCTTAATGGCAAATTTTTGCCGGCTATCCCCCCGTTCGGCAGCCGCCGGCGTAAGGTTATTCAAAGCGTACAGGGCATTAAAATGAGGCCTTAGCTTTGCCTGCAGGTCCGCCCCCTTGAAAAGTTTACGGTACTTATGCTCCTGCAACTCCAGCCGGGAGCCATAGTCCGTATTGTCCCGCAGAATCCGTAAGCCCAACGCATGAATGGTTTGCACGGTGACGGCCTCCATTCCCCGGGCCCTGAATTTACGACTGATCTCGCGGGCAATACTGTTATTGAAGGCGCAAAAAAGTACTTTGGCGGGATCGCGGGCAAAACGGGTGCACTCCATAATGGTCGTCGTTTTACCCGCTCCGGCCACGGCATCTATGATCCCATGTCCCTTTCCCTGACGGACAAAGGTGAAAATCTTCTCCTGTTCAGGCGTAAACTCCACGATCAAGTAAAATTATTCGTGGCAATATAGTAAACAATAAAATTTTTGTATTAAAATAACGCGGTTATTTTTTCTCTAATCATGCCGGGGGCGCGGCCGCAGGTGCGGGGTAAATGCCTGCGGAGCAAGCAACGGCCAGCCTACCAGCCCCGTAAGGCACCATCCGCAAAAGTGTATTCTGCCGTATGGATGCGCGGGCCAAAATCATGGGTAACGGAGTACCAGGGGTTCCCGTCCTGGTGGTTAGGATTAACCAACACGTGAATATCCTGAGCCGGCATGTAGCTCTGGCCCAGCAGGACCAGGGTTTCACCGGTTTCCTGCTGGGTAGCTTTGTCCAGTACGATCACCGCGTGGCCGGGGCTTCCTCCTTTGATGAGTACATCCCCTACTTCGATCTCCGCTTTCTCCTTTGGCTGCAGCTCACGGACCAAAGAGGCAGTTCCTGCATAACTAAAGACCATCGTCAGGTATTTTCGAAAGGAGCGATAATCCGGGGTGGCTCCATTTCCGGCGGTCCAGCTTACGTTGTTCCCACTGACCCGGATCCGCTGCCCCTTTCGCCAAAGATCGTAACGGGCATTGAAGCCATTTACGAAATTGAAATGAATATCAGCGTAGCGCTTTGCAGCAAAGAGATATTCTGCGCGCAACCGCATAACGGCATCGGCACATTGTTGCAGGTCACGGGGTTCTACGTCTACTTCCAGGACTGCAGCGTGCGCCGCCTGGTTGCTTTTTAGTGTACCGTCATAAAGCCGGACCGCCGTTCCGTGAGGCTTTACGGGTTGGTGTTGGAGGAAGCTGCCGAATTCGTGGAGGGCGTAGGTATCGCGGACAAATCCGGCCGGGGGTTGAAAACGGGTGCTGATCGTTGTGCCTGCAGGGTTCAGCCAGTCAGGGGTACCGGACGAAACAGGTTGGGGCTCAGTTGCCGGGGCAGAACTTACGGACACAGCATCCCCACAACTGTTGAGGAGCAGAAATAATAAGATGGTAAACATAGCGGGTAATGGGAGTTGGTGCATT
>JAUIIF010000186.1 GCA_030431945.1 Bacteroidia bacterium
GAAGGTAATGTAGAGATCCCCCGCCGGCCCGCCACCGCCGCCGGGCCCTCCCTGTCCGCGCAGGCGCAGGGTCTGGCCGTCATCCACGCCGGCGGGGATGGTTACCCGCAGTTGCTTGCCGTTGACCGTAAGGACCTGCTTGTTGTCTTCCAGGATGTCCTCCAGGTTGACGGTGAGGGTGGCTTCAATGTCCTGGCCCCGCAACGAGGTCCTGCGCCCGCGCGTTCGCCCGCCACCTCCAAAGGAGCTGCCGCCCGCGCCGCCGAACATCTGCTCAAAGAAGTCAGAAAAATCTCCGGCATCGCCACCACTGGTGTAGGTGTAGGACTGGCCGCTGCCGCCGAAAGGATTGCCGCCGCTGCGGCCACCCCCGGCCCGCTCAAAAGCTTCCGCGTGCTCCCAGTCTTTCCCATACTTATCGTATTGCTTGCGCTTTTCCGGGTTGGACAGTACTTCGTTGGCCTCGTTAAGCTCCTTGAAACGACGCTCAGCTTCTTTGTCTCCCGGATTAACGTCAGGGTGGTATTTTCTCGCCAGTTTACGAAAAGCCTTTTTGATGGCTTTATCGTCAGCATCTTTAGGAACCCCCAGGGTTTGGTAGTAGTCGATGAATTGTGCCATAGTAAAAATATTACGCCCGGGTCCGGTAGAAAGTTTGGCGGGTAAAATAATCGGAGGCCGGCGCGCCAGCCGCAACGCGCAGAAAGGAGCGCGGTACCTGCTTTGTCCCTGCCGGAGGAACTTGCGCGTGGGCCGGTCCGGTGGGCCTGCCGGCAGAAAATCCGGCAATGCTTAAATAATCTTTAAAGCTACACAAACGGCCAACGGATTACCCGCAAAATCACGACTTACCAGGCGTAAGCAAAACAATATAAAGATGAAAAACTTAGCCTGGCTTTTACTCTTGCCGGTCCTTTTACTCACCGCCTGTTCGGATGATGACGACAACGGTTTCACCTGTGGCAATTATCAGGTAGGCGATTCGATCATGCTGCCGGGCAACTCGGGCGAGCTGTTTATCGATGCGGTTTATCAGGACAACCGCTGCCCCTGCAATGCCCTCTGCATCGTGGCCGGAGGGGTAGGGTTCCGGTTATTGACGGCGGCGAACGATACCCTGCTGATCGGCAAGGGAGACGGTACTGTGCCGCCGGACAGCCTTAGGTACGATGGGCATCTGCTGATCCTGCGGGAAGTAACGAATGCTACCGTCTGCGATCCCGGAGACCTGGCCCAAAACGAATACTGTGCTGATTTTAGCGTGGAGTAGGGCGCGGACGCAGGTGCGAAGACCGGCCTGAGGAGCAGGGGAGCGCTTGCCCTCCCAACTTCCCCCGCACCAGCGGCCGCGCCCGGTTCTGCGTACGCCGTTTCCCCGGAGGAAAGTGCTGAATTGCCAGCTGGCTGCCCTACCTTAGTCCCCATGAGAACCATCTGTTACCTACTGCTCGTTGGCATCCTTTTCGCGTGCCAGCCCACTGAGCCCGCCACCATGGAAGCAACCACCCCCGCCCCCGCTACCGAAGCTCCCGCCTACGCCATGGTCATCCACGGCGGAGCCGGGACGATCCTGCCGGAAGACATGACGCCGGAAAAAGAAGCGGGTATCCGGGCGGCGATGAATGCGGCCCTGGACGCCGGAGAGACGGTGCTGAAAAACGGCGGCTCCGCCGCCGATGCCGTCGAAGCCACCATCTGGGTACTGGAAGACAGTCCCCACTTCAACGCCGGCAAAGGCGCCGTCTTCACCAATGCCGGAATCAACGAAATGGACGCCAGCTTCATGACCGGTCACGACCAGCAGGCGGGCGCCGTCGGCGGGGTGACCACCCTGAAGCACCCCATCAGCGCCGCCCGGTCCGTAATGGAAAAATCCGAACACGTACTCCTGACGGGCAAAGGGGCCCAGGAATTTGCCGAAATGCAGGGGCTGGAAACCGTGGATCCGCAATATTTTTACACCGACTTTCGCTGGAACGCCCTGCAGCAAGCCCTCGAAGGAGAAAGAGTAGACCAGGAAAAACTCCAGGGGCACCGCATTATTGAAGATATTGACCGTAAGTACGGAACCGTTGGCTGCGTCGCTCTCGATAAATCCGGCAACATCGCCGCAGGAACGTCTACCGGCGGAATGACCAACAAACGCTACAACCGGCTGGGAGACAGCCCGCTGATCGGTGCCGGCACCTACGCCGATAACGCCACCTGCGGCGTCAGCTGTACGGGGTGGGGAGAGTTCTTCATTCGCTACGCCGTCGCTTACGATGTACACGCCCGCATGGCCTACGGTAAGGCCTCGCTGGCGGAGGCCGCAGATGCTGTCATTAATCAGACCCTGGTGGATAAAGGAGGAACGGGAGGCCTCATCGCCCTCGACGCCAAGGGGAATATTGCCATGCCTTTCAACACCCCGGGGATGTACCGTGGCTACCTGAAGGCTACCGGTGAGCGGGAAATCAAATTTTACTCGCCGGAGTAACCGGCCGGGGAGAAGGCGCCCTCAGGAAGCTTTCTTTTGTCGTGGTGCTGCGGTTTTAGTGGTTTCAAGGGGGCGGCGGCTACCAGGGGGTACCAGAAATAAGGGGAAGGACTTACCTTCAGGGCAAGAACTCTCAGACTAGTATGCCCATGTTTTTTCGTTTACTTACCGGCTTGTTGCTGGTAGCGCTTCCTACTTCATTATTTACTCAGCCTAACGACGACCTCTCCATTCGCTCCTGTTTAACCGACCAGCTGCACGAGCAAAATATGCATCAGGACCCCGCGTACGAAAAAGCGTGGCGGGCCCGCCAGCAGCGCATGCTCGACCGGATGCAGGAGCAGCCCGGTGAAAAGCTTTTTACGGATTGCCCGGACCCCATCGTACTTCCCATCGCCGTTCACTTCCAGAATGTAATTACCGGTTTTGACCTGTCCTGCCTCCGCCAGCTGGCCATCGATCAGGTGCAAATTCTGAATGACGATTTTCAGGGAGTTAACCTGGATATTGACAACTGGACGAACGGCAGCTCTTCCGCCTTTCCGGGCGTCAGCAACGGAGAGAGTTGCCTGCAATTCTGCCTGGCCACCCTCAATCACCCCGCGGGCTATGACCTCAATGATGGGGACGTTGCCGTTACGGTCAACAGGACTTCCGGCAATTTTGCCGGCGACTGGGCCGGGTACGTCAACATCTACGTCCGCAATATTGGCGCTTTAGGCTTCTCCCCACTGGGCGGTGACGGGGATGGTGACGGGGTGACCGTTGACAACGCCGCCTTTGGTACCGGTGCCGGTTGCGCCGGTTTTCAGCCCAACAGCCCCTTTGATCTGGGCCGGACGGTAACCCACGAAATCGGTCATTACCTCAACCTGCCCCACATCTGGGGCGGCGGTTGTGCCAACGATGATGGGGTGGCCGATACCCCGGACCAATCGTCCAGCTACGGTGGCTGCCCCAACGTGGGAGCCGCATCCTGTGGCTCCACCGATATGCACATGAACTACATGGATTACGTGAACGACGCCTGCATGTACATGCTCAGCGCCGGCCAGGTGGACCGGATGGAAAATTACACCCTGGCGAACCTGCAGAACGTCCTGACCAACACCAGCGTGATCGAATGCGGAGGGGCACCAACGGCCAGTATCCAGTTCGCCACCGGAGGTGAAGTCGTCAAACTGACGGAAGGAACCAGCAACTGCGCCGAAGCGGGGTCGCGGACCCTCCAGCTTCCGCTCCTGGTCAGCAACCCTCCGGAAGAAACCGCGACCGTAAATGTTGCCGTAGCCAGTTCGGGCGTGGCTGGTCAGGATTTTGCCCTGCTGACCCCGCAGATAACGATTCCGGCCGGATCAACCGCGGAAGCCTACGTTCTGCTCACGATTTACGAAGACGCCGTTGAAGAGCCCGGTGTGGAAATTCAGTTGTCCTTGTCGATCGCCCCGGGCGCAGCGCCGGGCAACTTACTCCTGGGGGATAACGCAAGCCAACTGCTCGTGGTCGAGGATGATGACCAAGCACCTGGATTTGACGATTTTGCCCAACAGGAAGCCAATACTTTTTCCGGCTTTGCGGAGCACGACTTCGGGCCCGGCACATCAATCTATTTCCGCGACCAAAACTCCGGCGGCCTGATGATGAAACTAACCAATACCGGCGGCTTCGATTTTGGCTGCATCCGGGTGGAGGTGGACCGGGCCGCCGGTGCGCCCCCCGGCGCTACGCCAAGCAGCGCCCCTGAGTCGGCGCTGCTTACCGACAAGACCTTCTTCATCGTTCCGGAATTCAACAGCCCCACGGGAACTTACGACGTTGAACTCTACTACGCCGAAGAAGAAATAAATGGCTGGCTGGCGGCTACCGGAGAGCCCCTTAGTAACCTGCGGGTGGTCAAAAGTATCGGAACCATCGAATTCGCAACTACGCTCGAAGTCCTGCCGGCTACCTACTCCAATCCGCTTGGGTTTTATGCTTTTGCTACCACCGTAACTACCGGCTTCTCCGGCTTTGCCCTGGGCGGGCAGGCGCAAGTCCTCCCGGTGGAATGGCTGGGCTTTTCGGCGGCCGGAGGTGAAAAATCAGTCGGGTTGCGTTGGGAAGTCGGCGCACAAACCGGGAACGCCGGCTTTGAAGTACTGCGGAGCACGGAACAAACCACCGGAACTTTTCGGGCACTTGGCTGGGTAGAGGGAGCCGGAACAACAACGGAACCAGCGACCTACACCTTTACGGATGAGACCGCCATCCCCGGTACCACCTATTTCTACCAGCTGCGTCAGGTGGATGTTGATGGTGCTGAAGACTTTTCGGTGATCAGGGCCGCCAGCCTCGCGGCTACCGCCGCTAACCGGATCACCATTTCCCCCAACCCCTTCACCAGCCGCCTTTACTTTACGGCTGCAAGTAATGAAGCCGGAACCTACCAGGTGTTACTACCGGATGGGCGGGTGCTCCGGGAGGGCAGCTTCCCCGCCGGCTTCCACCAGGAAAACATTTCGCTTGGTGACGCTCCGGCAGGTATCTACTTCCTGCGCGTCCGCCTGGGCAAGTCGATTACGCTGCGGAAGATCATGAAGTGCTGCCAGTAGGGGCTCAGCGGAGAGGGCGCCAGGGAATGTACGAGCCATCCTTCCTGGGCGACCATGGCTAAACGTCTCCCCAACAGCCTGCTAAAGATCGAAGGCGGCTTTGACCTTTTTGGTCAGGGAACCTTTGACCAACTCATAGCTGTGGTCAATAAGTTCGTAGACCAGTTCGTCGCTCAGGGTTCCGTCTTCAATATAGACGGTATTCCAGTGCTTCTTATTCATGTGCCAGCCGGGCTTTATTTCCTCGTGGCGTTCCCGGAGTTGTACGGAGCGCTCCGGGTCACATTTCAGGTTAACCCGCAGGTCGGCCTCATCCAGCCCCGTCAGTGCAAACATCTTTCCGGCTACCTTGAAAACGAGGGTGTCCGGGCCAAAAGGAAGTTCTTCCGTTACGGCCTTTTTACGGAGGCAGTGGTTTCGTAGATCGTCTAAGTTCATCGCAGCAGTGGTTAAGCAAGGTCTCCCGTAGTCAACTTTGGCCAGTGCAGGGCTGCGCCGACGTAAAGGAGGACATTGAGAAGAATACCGAGCAACGGCGTTTCCCCCTGATGCAGCCAGCTAAAGGCAATAATACCACCAATGTAACTGGCCGCAAGCAGCACCCCGAGCAAACGGGTTTTGGCAAGCAGGAGCGTTACTAAGATGAGCACCTGTACTGCCGCCAGCAGGTAGGGAGCGGCTGCATTTCCGAATAATTCCACACCGTCTTCGGCGCCGGCCAATTTAAAGGTTGCCGTAATCCCCATTGCTGCCGCAATAAAGTAAATCATCCAGCGTCCGATCTTACTTCGATTCATGGTATTGTTTATTTTTTTGCAATGTAATACAAATTTTATTATTTGTGCTAACAGGTATTGTGCAGTGCCCGGACGAAGTTGATACGTCCACCGAAGCGAGCTGATGCTGGGCCTTACTGCCCCCCTGGTCCAGGTTCCTGTACCACTTCCGGGCAAGATTTAGCCGGATTATTGGTACACTTGGTCGGGTAGGTTATCTTTTCCGCATGAAAACGTACTTCCACCTCTTGTTTTGCCTGGCACTCTGCCTGCCGGCCCTGGCTGACGCACAGTCCACTACCTACCTTCACTGTGGTAAACTTATCGATGGGGTAGGGGGCTTGCAGCAAAACAAGACCATCGTGGTGGAAGACGGGAAGATTGTGCGAATTGCGGACGGGTTTCTGGGCGCGGCCGCAGGTGCAAAGATGGTTGATTTGAAGCAAGCCACCGTCCTGCCAGGGTTCATCGACCTGCACGTCCACGTAGAATCAGAGCTGAATCCTAAAGCCTACGTAGAAAAGTTTACGCTGAACCCCGCCGACGTGGCGCTCCGCGCCACCACCTACATGCGTAAAACCCTGGAGGCCGGTTTCACGACCGTCCGCGATCTGGGCGGCAGCGGTGTCAACATTTCCCTGCGCAACGCCATCAACGCCGGCTACGTCACCGGCCCCCGCATCTTTACGGCGGAAAAGGCCATTGCCACGACCGGTGGGCACGCCGATCCGTCCAACGGACGGAACCAGGAACTCTCCTTCGATGCCGGCCCGGAGGCCGGCGTCATTAACTCCGCCGACGAGGCCTGGAAGGCCGTCCGGACCCGCTACAAAAACGGGGCCGACTGCATCAAGATCACCGCCACCGGCGGCGTACTCTCCGTTGCTAAAGACGGTAAGGGCGCACAGTTCCGCGACCACGAACTGGAAGCCATTGTCGCCGCCGCCAAGGAATACGGTATGCACACCGCCGCCCACGCCCACGGCATCGACGGCATGCAACGCGCCATCCGCGCCGGCATCACCACCATCGAACACGGTACCCTGATGGATGAGGAAACGGCTGACCTCATGATCGAATACGGTACCTACTGGGTGCCCACCCTCAGTGCGGGCAGCTTCGTGGCGGAAAAGGCAAAGACGCCGGGTTTCTTCCCGGCCATCATCGTCCCCAAAGCCATCAGCATTGGCAGTCAGCAAAAAGAAATTTTCACCAAAATGTACAAGAAGGGCGTTAAAATTGCCTTCGGGACGGACTCCGGCGTCAGTCCCCACGGGGACAACGCCAAGGAGTTCGGCTACCTGGTCGAGTGCGGCGTCAAACCCATGGACGCCATTACCTCCGCCACCAGCACCGCCGCCATGATCCTGGGCCAGGGCGAAGCCCTGGGGCAGCTCAAAGCCGGCTTTACCGCCGACATCGTTGCCGTGCCGGGCAACCCCCTCGAAGACATCCACCTGCTGGAAAAGGTCGACTTCGTGATGAAGGAGGGGAAGGTGGTGAAGGAGTAGTGTCAGCCAGCACCTTTTGGGGTGACGATTTTTTTTGCAGACCATTTCTCCTCGCCGGGCTTTAGGAAAAAGCTATCCGCCCAGAACGGTTAGAAGGTCCTCCATGCCGTGCTCCTTCGCTACCCCTAAAGGACTATCTCCCCGCTCATTTTCCAGGGTAGGATCAGCCCCCTGGGCCAGCAGGAAAATGACCATTTCCTTATTTTCCTCATAGACTGCCCGCCACAAGGGGGTGTTCCCGGCGGCGTCCTTCAGGTCAACTAGGGGAAATACCGCTAACAGCTGCCGGGCTAGTGCTACGTTATTGCCGTAGGCAGCGAAGTGCAGGGCCGTCCAGCCTTTGGCGTCGCCCGCCGTTGGGGTCGGCTGGTGTTCGATGAGGTAGGCTACGGCATCTGCCATTTCCGCCACGACGGCATTGCTCAGCAGCATCCGCCCCGCAGGGTCGGTGTCGTGCAGTGGGAATCGCCCGGATTTGACCAGCTGCAGAAACTTGGCTTCGTTCTTATCGAAGAGCGCCTGGAAGAGGGGGAGACTTTTTTTCATGGGAAGTGGGCGGTAATGAGTTTAAGTAAGTATTTGGATAACTGAAAGTCTACGGAATGGTGGCTTCCTCCGTTAGGTCCTGGCCCGGGATGAACGGCAACAATGCTCTAGTTGCCGCCCGACCGTCAGGCATCGAGGGTCAGCACCCTGTCCCGCCAATC
>JAUIIF010000862.1 GCA_030431945.1 Bacteroidia bacterium
GGCGTAAGCCCGGGGGTCTTTGGACTGTAAGCGACCGATCAGGGGCATGATCTTCCCAAAGTAGACATTAAAGCCCCACCGGATCGGCGCAAAGGTGATCCGGCTGAACTCCAGCACGATCAGCTTTCCTCCTGGGCGGAGCACCCGGCGCATTTCGGCCAGCCCACGTTCGAGGTTTTCGAAGTTTCTTACCCCGAAGGAAACCGTCACTGCGTCAAACGAATCGTCCGCATAAGGCAGGTTTTCGCTATCACCCTGTACGAGCGTGATCCGGTCCTCCAACCCCGCGGCGGCAACTTTTTTCCGGCCGTACTTCAGCATGCCTTCACTCAGGTCCAGCCCGGTGACGTGGTCAACGTCGGCTCTTTTCACTGTCTGGATAGCAACGTCTGCCGTACCGGTGGCCACGTCGAGAATCCGCTTGTGGACCGCGGGGTCCAACTCCTTGATCATTTTTGCCCGCCAGAGGGTATCCACCCCCAGGGAGGTGCCCCGGTTCAACAGGTCGTAAGTAGGAGCGATGCTGTCGAACATCTTACCGACTTCCTCTTTCTTGGAATCGGCTTCGCCGTAGGGCTTGATAACGTTGTGATCGGTTGTTGCCATGCGGTGAAAACGGTTAGGAGGACCTTTGGTTTCAGAAAAAGCTGAAAGTTGTCAATTTCTACACTTTCGGAACCGCAGCTGGCCGGCCTCCTGAAATCCGTGGTAGTTTCCGAAGCGGGCTCCCCCCCTGCAGCCGACGAATAGCCCGACGCGGCCGCCCTCGAAATTGCCACGTTGCCACCTCAGCCTTCCCTGACTTCCGGTGCCCGGCTGGTCAGTCATTACCCCGTTGACTGCATCATTTAAGGAGAGAATTCACGCCTAATCATTCCTGCACTAAGCACCTGAAAAAAAGCGAGAATGGGAAACGCCCCCGGGGGGCAATATTAGCCCCGTTTTCCTTAGTAAAACCGCCGGTAATTTTGTACCTTCGCGAACAGTTCGGAACGGACTTTTTTCAGTTGATTTCTGGCGGAAACGCGGGAAGCCGACGACAAAAATCCGGAGCCACGGCGGGCCGCTTTTTGCGGAGCTGTCTGCCCTTGCTCTCCTGCTTTTTTTTGCACCCGCGGCCGCGCCCTTTGCCCTGGCCACGGTGAAGCACAGACTTACGTTTTACCAGATAAAAAAATATGCCAGATAAGCAGCGCATCATCCCGGTCAATATTGAAGACCAGATGAAATCCGCCTACATCGACTACTCCATGTCGGTGATCGTCAGCCGGGCCTTACCCGACGTACGAGACGGCCTGAAACCCGTGCACCGGCGGGTGCTCTTCGGAATGAATGAGCTTGGTCTCAGTTTTCGTAGTTCGCACAAGAAATCCGCCCGTATCGTTGGTGAGGTTCTCGGTAAATACCACCCTCATGGAGACAGCTCCGTGTACGATACGATGGTACGGATGGCCCAGGATTGGTCGCTGCGCTACCCCCTCGTTGACGGCCAGGGGAACTTC
>JAUIIF010000187.1 GCA_030431945.1 Bacteroidia bacterium
AGCTAACAGTAAGTAATCATTTCCCGGAGCTTGCAACGTAAGCTTTTGGTGATCTGCCTTGCTGGTGGCCGGAAAACGTAGGCGCAAAAACCGTTAGAAAAAGAAAAGCTGTTGGAGCACCGGGCGTTGGAGCGCTGGCGCGAGTTTCTTTTCTTTTAGGTTGTGGCTACGTTTTCCGATCAGCCACCAGCACAGCAAGGCATTGTGGCTATTTTTTTTGCGAAAAAAGCAGCCCCCCGGCGGGGAGTTGCTACCCGCTAACTGGTTTTCCAAGGTTTGAAATAGTGGGGAGGAAATTAGCGATGACTCAGTTTGGCAGACCAATCGTAAGCTTAATCGTCGGCCTGCGTCTTGGGGATGGGGCCCACGTAAGCTGACGGCAGGAGCTGATTCCGTTCCGGGCTGCTGCACGGTCGTCCGCGGGGAAACGGGTTCCCAACCTCAGCAAAGCCTCCTCTTGGTGGACGAGCCAGGCCGCTACGCGTCCGCCTCAGCCACCGAGCGAAGACGCTGCTGAGCGAGCTTGTGATTGCCCTGCTTTCCTGGTTGCTAACCAAAAATCTTTATTAAAAAACCATAGAATTTAGCTTTCCGTATACACAAAAGCAGGTATGCTGCCGTTCCTACCCGCATGAACAGATTCTTTTGTACCGCTTTACTAATCATTGTTCCCTTATGCCTGATCTGCCAATCCTACGATGCCTCCCTCGGGCTTAGACTGGGAACAGATTTTGGCGCCACGGGCCAGCTACGATTGCCGCAGATTCAAAAAAACTTTGTCGGGGAGTTTATCCTCCAGTCCAGCTTACTAAGGGAGGAGGGTTCCCTGACGGTCCTGGGCAAGCAGCACCGGCCGTTACTCAGCCGCCGGCTCAATCTCTTTTACGGAGCCGGCGCTCATTACGGATGGACGGATGAGATTAACCCCAAAACCCTGGAGCCCTACAGCCGCCCCTGGGGGCTCGATGGCGTGATCGGCCTGGAGGCCACTTTTGCTAAGATCAACGTTTCTTATGACTTTAAGCCAGCGGTTAACGTCGGTGGTGGTGCTTTCCCCTTTTCGGCCCAAACGGGGGTAAGTGTCCGCTACGTCATTTCCGGGCGCAACGACATCTGGGACAAAAAGAAGGAAACCGCGAACCGGAAGGAAAAGAAAAAACGGCAACGGGAGCGCCGGCGGGAACAAAAGCGAAAAGACCGGATCAAGGCAGGTAAAAACCCGAACGGTTGGAAGTTCTGGAAAAAGGGGTAGTGCATTTCGGCTCCCTTATTCTTACGCTGCACCAGCGTTCGCGCCCAAAAATGCAGCAGACAAACAAGTAGCGCCGACTATTCCCTACCTTTGCCGGGCAAATCTATTTATATGGGATGGTTTAAGCGTCTGACCAGCGGAATACAGACCTCGACAAGGAACAAAAAGGAAGCCCCGGAAGGCGTATGGTACAAGTGCACGCAGTGCAGCGAAACAGTACTACGTAAAGATCTGCGGGAGAACCTCTACAAATGCCCCAATTGTAATTACCACGAACGGATCGGCTCCGTTGAGTACTTCGAATTAATTTTCGATGGTGGCTTTGAAGAATTCGCGGAGAACATGGAAGCGGTGGACATGTTGGAGTTCTCCGACCTGAAAACCTACAAGGACCGGCTGAAATCCGCGCGTAAAAAGACCGGTTTGCACGACGCCATTCGGGTGGCTAGGGGCAAGGTTAACCGGCGGCCCCTCATCGTTGCCTGCATGGATTTCAGCTTCATTGGCGGATCAATGGGCAGTGTAGTGGGAGAAAAAATTGCGGTTGCGATTGACGAGGCCCGTAACAGCCGGACCCCACTGCTGATCATTTCCAAAACGGGCGGTGCCCGTATGATGGAGGCGGCCTTCAGCCTGATGCAAATGGCCAAGACCAGTGTAAAACTGAGCCAGCTGGCCAAGGCCGGCGTCCCCTATTTCAGCCTGATGACCGACCCGACAACGGGGGGGGTAACCGCCAGCTACGCCATGCTGGGCGACATCAACTTTGCCGAACCGGAGGCCCTCATCGCCTTTGCCGGGCCGCGCGTAGTAAAGGAAACCATCAAGAAGGAACTGCCCGCCGGCTTTCAGACGTCCGAATTCCTGATGGAACACGGTTTCCTCGATTTCATCGTAGACCGAAAAGACCTGAAGGAACGCCTGGGCGACCTGCTGTACCTCTTTGAATCCGCCCGCCAAGGTGACTAGTCGCCTGGCCGGCATACTCGGGTGCCTCTTACTGGCCTACGTGGCCAGCTACGCACTGGGCGCCTGGCTGGACCGCCAGCTCCCCAACCTGGTTCCTCCCGTAGCCACCATCGATGGCAGTACGCTGAACACCAGCCGCTACTACCAGGACCAACCCGATACCGTGGTCGCCAAGCGCCCCGATGCGGAGGCACTGCTCGACTTTTATACGTACCTCGATGAAGGGGGCGCCACCGCTTACGGCAATTGGCGCCAGGCCCGTACGGACCTGCAGCAAGCCACCAATGCCTTCCGGCTCCGGGCACTCGAAATAGCCGATCACACCAATGCCGGCAAGTACCTCTCCCTGCTCCTGCTGATCCTTACCGGATTACTATACTTCGGGCGGGCATTAAAGGAAAACCGGCTACTGACGCCATTTCTTTACCTGGGCATTTTCGTCGGGACAGCGGGGCTTTACGGGAGCCTCAGCGCACCGCTCTTTACCGGAGTCGTGGCGGGCAGCCTGATACTTTATTTTGGTGGCCTGCGCCTTTTTTTGCCGATCTACCACACGGAGTGGAGCCGGATGATGCGGCCGGGCCTCACCTTCTGTGCGTTCCTGCTGGCCGTCATGTCGTGGCGAGGACCGGAATTGGTGGACTATTGGTTTTGGACCAGCCCGCTTTTCCGGCTAGCCCTGGTAGCCGTCATTCTCCTGACGCTGTTTTTCCACCTTTCCATTCTGGCGGGGGCGCTGAAGGCGGCAAAAATGGACGGTACGACGCGGCTGTTCGCCATCAGCATGCCGTTGGGGGTGACGACCTTGGTCGTCGGTCTTTTCCTTGGCTTCTACGGCCAGGAAGCCGGCAGTGCCCTGGTACAACTCAATTACGAACTGGTGACGCTTCCACCAAAAACGGTTGCCGGGTTCAACCCCGATGCCCCCTTTGTGCTTTTCTTTGCCGGCGTAATGCTGCTCATTCTGGGAGGTATCGGGTACTTTGTCCAGAAGATCGCCCGTTAATCTTTTTTCCTTCCCGCTGGTTTTTTATTCCGGCGCGGACGCAGGTGCAAAATTTAGTCAGTTAAAACAAGCGACTCCCCCCCCAATCAATAATAATCCCTCTGAAATGAAACACTTTTTTACCGGCATTGTATTATGCCTTTCTCTCGGGTCACTATCCGCCCAAAACAATCCCCAAGAAATGGAATCTACTTTTTATGCACTCGGCATTCTGATGTCCGACAACCTCACCCAACAGTTTGGTAAGCTGGATGTGGAAGAACTGGCGCGCGGCCTGAAAGCCGCCCAGGAAGGAACCGCTACGCTGGATGCCCAACAGGCGAATGCCGTTATCCAGTCCTACATGATGAAGCGTCAGGAAGCCGAAGGTGCCGAATCCCGTCAGGAAGGCGAGGATTTCCTGGCCAAGAACGCCGAACGCCCCGAAGTGAAGGTCACGGACTCCGGCCTCCAGTACGAAGTCCTCAAGGAAGGTACGGGGGCCAGCCCCACCGCTACGGAAACCGTAGAGGTGCACTACCACGGTACGCTGATTGACGGCACCGTTTTCGACAGCTCCGTGGAGCGCGGCGAAACCATTGAGTTCCCCCTGAACCGCGTTATCGCCGGCTGGACGGAAGGCGTACAGCTCATGAAGGAGGGCGCCAAGTACCGCTTTTACATTCCTTTCGACCTGGCCTACGGCCCACGCGGCTCCGCGCCGAAAATCCCCCCTTACGCTGCGTTGATCTTTGACGTGGAACTGTTTAAGGTAAAGTAAGGCGCGCTACGCAGTAGCGCCCTGAAAACCAGGGCTACTCCTTACTGAAAACAAAAACCGGTCGCTTCCCCCTGGAAGTGACCGGTTTTTATTTGTGCCCGGCCAGTAAGCCACGAACAGCACAGGTAACTACAGACCTCAGGCGTGCGCTACCGTGCCCGCAACGATGGGTGCCGTAGTATCCGGCCCCAGGAATTGATCGAAGGCACCAAAGCCGTAGGCGGCAGCGGCCATCAGGGAGAGGGTGATCAGCGCAGTAAGGACCCGGGCGTTGCGGCGGCGGCGGCGATCGTTCTTTTCAGTTTGGTAGGAGTGCATTGTCAAAGGTTATTCAGTTATTGGGATAGAGGGATCAGGTAAAAGACATTGTCTAAACGAAACAACGCGGCGGTCTCATACATTAGTTGCCAAGGAAATCTCAATAAGCAGTTATAAAAGTTATAAAATGTCCGTAAACCTAGCCGCCTACCAATCCATTAATGCCGCCGTAACGGCGGCGGGGGCCACCCTGGTCGCCGTTTCCAAGACCAAGCCATCAGAGGATATCATGGCGCTCTACGAACAGGGGCACCGCGACTTTGGCGAAAACCGCGTAGCGGAGCTGGTCGAAAAACACGCTGCCTTGCCCAAGGATATCCGGTGGCACTTCATCGGCCACCTGCAACGGAATAAAGTGAAGGACATCGTTTCCTTTGTCCACCTCATCCATGCCGTGGACAGTGCCCGGCTGCTCGGGGAAATAAGTAAGCGGGCCGCTGCGGCCGGGCGGACCGTCGATGTCCTGCTCCAGTTCCACATTGCCGCGGAGGAAAGCAAGTACGGCCTTGAGCCGACGGCGCTGGCCGAACTGCCGGAAATACTAATCACCACACCCCACGACAACGTGCGAATTGTGGGGGTAATGGGCATGGCGACTTATACCGAAGCGGAAGACCAGGTCTCCCGGGAATTTCAATTACTGGCCAGCACTTTCAGGAAGCTTAAGGAATCATTTTATGCCGAACAGGAAAGCTTTAAGGAAATAAGCATGGGCATGTCGGGCGATTATCCACTGGCCCTGGCGGCAGGGAGTACCCTGGTACGGGTGGGCAGTTCCCTCTTTGGCAGCCGCAATTGAGGGAGGGCAGCCCGGGAGGATGCACAATTGTGCCCTTAAAGAACGGTGGCGCCCGCAGCCTCCATTTCCCGGATGGCTTGGGCTACGTCGCCCGGCTGCAGTTCCACGCCGCGCGTGGCGTCTTTGATCAACTTCGTCCGGAAACCCTCCTGGAGGGCATCCAGGACCGTAAACTTAACGCAGAAGTCCGTTGCCAGCCCCAGGACGTGTACCTCGGTGATCCCATGCTCCCGGAGCCAGGCAGCCATCCCGGTGCTCTTGCGGTGACCATTGTCGTAAAAGCCGCTGTAGCTGTCAATCTCCGGGTCCGTCCCCTTCCGGAATACTTTGGTAATCCGGTCCGTGTTCAGGTTGTCGACAAATTCGGCGCCCCACGTTTCCTGGACGCAGTGGATGGGCCAGAGCACCTGTGGCAGGCCATGGAGATCGATCACCTGCCCTGGCTTTCGCCAGGGGTGGTTGGCGGCAAAACTGCCGTGATTGGCGGGGTGCCAATCCTGGGTAGCCACGATCGTCCGGTACTCCGGCATCAGGGCGTTGGCGATGGGGATTACCTGATCGCCTTCGGCGACGGGCAACATGCCCGTTGGCATAAAGTCCACTTGCAGATCAACCAGAACGAGGGCAACATCAGGAGCGTTCATCTTACTTAGTTTGCATTTGAAGCAAAGATAAGGTAAAACGGGAAATGCCCAAGCCGGCGGGAACAATTCGTCGGCCTGCCGGCGAGGGAAGCCGGCCAAAATGAAAGTCGCGCAGCGAGCAATTTACGTCCCTTGCGTTTCGCCCGGCGGGTGAGCGCACGCCTGCTTCGGTCCTTCTGTCTGCACCTGCGGCCGCGCCCTTTCCTGCTTTTCCCAAACGCCGAAAGTACAGGTAATCACTTTCGGTTCAGCTCCGTGGCGGACCTACCAGAACCAACCGACGAGGAGGAAGGTGATGACCAGTAGAATAACGGACTGGTAGCGATAATTCAGGTACCAGGGCAGCCCTGCAAGGCTCTTGGTATCTTCGGCAATAATGGCCGGGCTCCAGGTGTAATTGCTTACCTGCTCTTCCGTCGGTGGCGTAGTGAAGTGGCTGACGATGTAATTGATCAGTCCGCACACCAGGAACAGATAGAATGTCCGGTGCAGGAAGTGCATTTCGGTGAACCAGTTCTTCACTTCGTTATAGTCCATTACGAGGAAGATGACGCTGATGGCTGCGCCGAACATCAGGCTGGTGAACGCCCCCGTCCCCGTAGCCCGCTTCCAGAACAGGCCGAGGATGAACGCCGCCGCCACCGGCGGCGCGATGAAGCTGAGGACCAGCTGGAGGTACTCCCACAGTGAGCTGAACCGCTCAATCTGCGGGGCCCACAGACAGGCCAGCACCACCAGCACCAGGGTGGATATTTGTCCGATCCGGACGAGTTGCTTACTGGTCAGGTCGGGTTTGATCTTGACGGCAAAATCCATGGTGATCAACGTTGACGCTGAATTGAACGTAGCGGATACCGAAGACATCATGGCAGCCAGCAAGCCCGCGAGCACGAGCCCTAAGATGCCGTTGGGCAGCATCTGGAAAAGGAGTACGGGGTAGGTAGCATTTGGGCAGTCCGCCAGGTTCTGACAGAAGCCTCCTTCGGGCAGCTGGTAGTTGATGTCGGCAATATTGAAGCCGTCGGGCAATCCTCCTTGCTGCTGGATGTAGATAATGGCCGCCGTACCGGGTAGTACCATAATGAACAGTACCGGCAGCTTCAGCAGGCCCGCGAAGAGCGCGCCCCAACGGCCGTGGTTCAGGTCTTTAGCCCCCAGCACCCGCTGGACCATAAACTGGTTGTTGGCCCAGAAGTAAAAACCGAGAATGGGCGCACCGAACAGCAGGCCCGTCCAGGGCATGAAGCCATCCCCGCCCGTCCCCAGGAAAAACTCTCCCCAGTTCTGGCTGGCGGGCCGGACGAGGGAAAGGATTTCCTCGGCGTTGCTTGGCTGGTAGAGCGCCGTTTCGTAGACCCGTTCGGCCAACGGAATATCCGCAAGGGCCGTGCCGAGGGGGTAGCCGGAGGCGACAATGTCTACTTGATTGACGTTGGGCAGCGTACCCTCTGCCCCCATTGCGTTCAGGCCCGCAATCATGGCATCCCAACCACCAATTTCCGCAAAGGTGAAATAAGTGATCATACAGCTGCCGATAACCAACAGGATGGCCTGAATTACTTCCGTCTGAATAACCGAGTTAAGACCTCCCGGCACGGTGTAGGCGGCTGCGGCAATGGCGAGAATGGAGACGATGGCCACGGTGGACAGATCGGGAAAGAGTAGTTTCAGGATGACCGTGCCAACGTAAAGACCCGCCGCAGTATCCAGCATGACGTTACCGACAATGGTAATGAAACTGAAGTAATAGCGGGAGCGGACGTCATACCGCCGCTCCAGGAATTCCGGCATGGTATACACCCTGGACTTGAGATAGAACGGCAGAAAGAAGATGGCAAAAAACACCAGTACCACTGCGGCCAGCCATTCGTAGTTGAATACCTGGGTATTGGTTTTGTAGGCGTCCCCGGCCAGCCCCACCAGGGTTGAGCTCGAAATATTGGCGGCAAAAAGGGAGATGCCGACAATGGGCCAGGTCATGTTACGGCCGGCCAGAAAATATTCTTCGGAGCTTTTGGCCTTGGCGCTGTAAAGACCGTAGCCAATGATAAATACGGCGTAGATCGCCATGACAACCAGGTCGATTGTCTCTAAGTTAAAAGTTCCCATAATCGAGCTTCAAGAAAAAACAAAAAATCAGCCGGCACTGAAAAATACCGGCCCATACACGTACTACTGCCGTAATGTTACGAATTTTCGGCTAAAGGCTGCGAGAAACGCCCTAATTTGCCCCCATGATCAGAACAATCTTCTTTTTTCCCCTGGCCCTG
>JAUIIF010000188.1 GCA_030431945.1 Bacteroidia bacterium
TCGCCTTCAATGGCGATGGCGAGTTCGGTCAGTTCGTCGGGGGGCGTTTCGTTCGTGATTTCCGGCAACTTGCCGGAGGTAGGCTGGCCGAAGATGGCAATGTCCCGCGGGTCGACACCGTCCAGGTTGATGCCCAAATCATTGGTCAGGAAATCACGGGTGAGCTTGTAGATGCCCGTTTCGCTGACGGTAAAGCGGAACCAGTTGCCCTCCCGGAGTACGGAGCGGGTGGCAAACTCCATCCGCGGGGCGGGGCGGGGGGCGGTGCGGACCAGGCGGATGTCGAGGGCCGTCAGGCGCTGGGGGCCGGTGGGGGTTTGAATAATGGCGGGCGCCGCTACTTTACCCAGCCAGCCTTCCGGCTGGCGGCTGACGCTGACGCTGAAGGTGAATGCCTCCGGAAAAGAAGCGGTGGTGCCCCGGGGTACTGTGACGGGCTCAAAGCTGGTGCTGATGACCTCGACCGTGTAGTTACTGCCGGGCTGAGCGGCGAAGGTCCGCAAATAAACGGGCTGCACTTTACCTTCCCTTGCACCTGCGTCCGCGCCCGCTGCATCAGTCGTAAACGACCACAGCGTCTGGCTACTGCCCGCCCAGGTAATTGTCTCTGGTTGCTCCGTCCAGGTCAGCTTGTCCTGAAAACGGAGCTGTGCCAAGATAGGCAGTGCCAGCAATGAAAAACACAGGGTGTACAGGTACTTGCGCATAATTAAGGTATGAGGGCCGTGCATAGGATACGGGGCAGAGGGTAAAACGTTGTCCAAAAATGCGGAATTGTCCGGAATCGTCAGCCGTCGGTCACGGAAACGACTTCTCCGGCGACTTTAACGCGCCACGTTTGGCGGGTTTGGCCGGGGAGCGGTAGCTTTAGGCGTGGTACAGTCCTGGAAGGCAGCCTACCCTGACCAGCCAAGACGGGCGCGGCCGCAGGTGCAAGGAAAGGTGACAGGAGCGGTTCAGGCCGTAAACCGGCAGGCACTGATCACCCGACAATCCCTATATCATGCGTAAACTATTATTGAGTGTTCTTCTACTGGTGTTGCTGCTGCCTCTGGGGGCACAAGACCCCGTGTTTTCGCAGTTTTACGCTGCGCCCTTACGGTTGAACCCCGCCTTTGCCGGCATTGGTACGGCCCCCCGGCTGGTGGCCAACTACCGGGCGCAACATACGTCTTACCCCAGTGCTTACACGACCATGGCTGCTTCTTACGACCAGCCGATCGAAGGTACCCCTTCCGCTTTCGGCCTCCGGTTGATGAGTGATCAGCAACTGGATGGTGCCTATAAAAATACGGAGTTCGCCGTGGTGTACAGTTACGACGTGATGATTGATCGGGAAACCCACGTCCGGCTGGGACTGGCAGCCGGCATCCTGAGTACGGCCCTGGATTTTAATTCCCTGACCTTCGGCGATGTACTCGACCCGATCGCCGGCAACACCGGCGCCGTCACGGCCGAACAACTGGTGGGGGCTTCCAAAACATCTGCTGACTTCGGCGCCGGGGTGTTGTTCTCCGCCAAAAAATATTTTGCCGGCGTAAGCTTTGATCACCTGAACCGGCCGGACGAGAGCCTCCTGGAAGTCAATAGCAACCTTTACGCTGGCCGCCCCACCCGGCTCACCGTCACCGGCGGTGCACAACTCGACGTCAAGCGCTACAGTAACCGACGCCGGCCCGCCTACGTTACCCCCAATTTTCTCTACACCGCCCAGGCCGGCTTCCGGCAGCTTAATCTGGGTGCTTATCTCGGCTACGGGCCGGTAGCCGTCGGAGGGTGGTACCGGCACGCTTTCGAAAATGCAGATGGCCTGATCGCCGCAGTCAGCTTCCGGCAGGACATTCTGCGCATCGGCTTCAGCTACGATGCCGTAGTCTCTGATCTCCGTAATGTGCCCGGTGGCCTGGGCTCTACCCTGGAGGCCAGTATCATGATTGATTTCGGAAGCAGCAAGGAACTTCAGCGGCGGCGTAAAGCAGATCGCTACAACGATTGTTACGGTATGTTCCGGTAAAGGGGCGTAATTTATATTTATTGTTTTGTTTATTCAAAATAAAAACAAATTAAAACAGCTAATAGTGCATCATTTTTTTGGTGTTATGTTTGTGTATCTGGCTGGTTTTCAACAGTGGCGACGCAAATAAGTGCAATTGTTGATAACTTTTCACTTAGTTGTTTTTATAATTTGAGTAATAGTAAGGTACATTCGCAGCTACCGAACTCTTGGTTGTCAACAACTATTAGTTCATGGGATAAGGTAGCGGCCTGTTTTGAGAGCACTAACTGGAATTATTTTGATGAGTATACCTTTTATGCCGCTATGATTTTTTGTCTAACCAATATTTTATGAGACGCGAAAAATTCGTCTTTAATCAGCAAACGCTTCAGTACGACCGGGTCGTGGAACCCCTGCGGTACACGATCCTTCGGATTGGCGTTTTTTGCTGCGCTGCTGTTCTGACTGCCGTTGTGATGATGGTTGTTGTTCACCGCTACTTCCCCAGCCCCAGCGAGCGCCTGCTGATGCAGGAGAACGACATTCTTCGTTCTCAGATCAATCATACCAACGAAGAGCTGTCTGAACTGGCCAGTGTCCTGGAAAGCATTCAGGAACGCGATGCCGGTGTGTATCGGACGGTGTTTGGCTCTGAACCCATTGATAAGGATGTCTGGCAGGGTGGCCGTGGTGGTCATGATGCTTACGATGACCTGCGGGAGCTTCCCCGCTCCGGGGAGCACATTGCTCAGTTGCGGTCTCGGGTAGACGAGTTTAAGTACCGTCTGGACCTGCAAAGCCGCTCCCTCGATGACATTACCGGCATGGCCATGAATAAGGAAGACATGCTGGCTTCCATTCCAAGTATCAAGCCTATCCGTAGTGACCGCTTTAACCGGAAGATCGAAAACCTGTCCGGTTTCGGCTACCGGGTTCACCCGGTCTATAAGGTGAAGAAAATGCATTATGGTATTGACTTCAACTGCCGGAAAGGGACCCCAATCCAGGCTTCCGGAAAGGGGAAGGTGGTATGGGCTGGCCTGAAAGGCGGTTATGGCAAGTGTGTGGTCATTGACCACGGTTACGGCTTCGAAAGCCTTTACGGCCACATGAGCGAAATCACCGTGAAGAACGGCCAGACGATTGAGCGTGGTGCCGTAATTGGTAAGGTGGGCTCTACCGGAACCAGTACCGGAGACCACCTGCACTACGAAATTCGTAAAAACGGTGAGCACGTTAACCCCATTCAGTACTGCTACGATGGCCTCAGCCCGGAGGAGTACAGCGAATTGGTAAATGCTTCTCAGGTATCCAACCAGTCCTGGGATTAATACTCTCTGATAAGGGATACTGCTGAAAAAGCGGGCTTGCAGTTGGCGGGCCCGCTTTTTTACTGCAGTTATACCCGGCTCGGTCACCGCCCCGGTGATTTTTAAAGGATGCTTCTCCGCCCCACTGCGATTCAGGTACAGACGCCGGCCCGACGACTCCTGCTACCAGGTATTACTTCTTTACGAGGTTACCTACGATCACCGCTCCGTGGTCTCTGGTGTTTTCGATGAAGAGCTTGCTGGTTTGCTTTCCGGCACAGGCCACACCGGCCATGTAGACGTTTGGCAGGCTGGTTTCGAGGGTGTTTTCGTCAAAGACCGGCTTGCAGGCATCATCGTCATTGACGGGCAGGCCCAGGGCGGCGAAAAGCGAGTAATTGGGTTGGTAGCCAGTCATGGCAAGGACAAAGTCGTTAGGGAGGGTGACCGGCCCCGTGGGGGTCAGTAAGTCCACTTCGTCCGGCCGGATTTCGGTTACCGTAGTATTGAAGTAAGCCGGAATGCTGCCTTCTTTGATGCGATTTTCAATGTCGGGTTTGATCCAGTATTTCACCCGATCATAAATGCTGTCACCCCGGATCGCCATGGTTACCGCAGCGCCCTTACGCCAGCATTCCAGGGCCGCATCGCAGGCACTGTTGGCCGCGCCGATAACGAGTACTTTCTGGCCGATGTAGGCGTGGGGGTCGTCGTAGTAGTGTTTGACTTTAGGCAGATCTTCGCCCGGGATCTGGAGTAGGTTGGGCGTATCGTAAAATCCGGTAGCCACGCATACCGCCCGGGTATGATATTCCCCTTTGCTACTGGTAATGGTATAAGTGCCGTCTCCGACCGGCGTCATGCTTTTTACTTCCTCGTACAGGTTGATCCTGAGTTGTTGCGACTGGATGAGCCGCCGGTAGTATTCCAGGGCCTCACTTCGGGTGGGCTTGTCCCCGTGACTGATGAAGGGAATATCGTGAATTTCCAATTTCAGGGAAGTGCTGAAGAAGGTCATATTGACCGGGAAATTGAACAGGCTGTTGACGACCATCCCCTTTTCAAGGATTACATATTTCAGGCCAGCCTTTTGGGCGCTGATGGCAACGTTGATGCCGGATGGGCCTCCGCCGACAATGATGAGGTCGTAGGTCATTTTCAGATAGCTTTTACGGGGTTAAGACGCCTGGGCCGGCGCTTTGTTTTCTGTACGGGGCAGTTAAGGAAGAGGGGAGGGGCTATTCTTCTTCAAACGGAAGCAGAAGTTGTACGCCCCCCATCCCTTCTCGCTCAAGATTTGATACACTGAGCCCCAGCAGGCGGACGACGGGCACCTCCTCAATATTCTCGTCCAGTAATTGGTGGGCTACCTCCCGCAAATCGGCCAGGGAACGAACCTCCCCGGAGAAGCTCCGGGAACGGGTGTGGGTGACAAAGTCCGGCGTTTTCATTTTCAGGGTGACAGTCCGCCCAAAGTTGTTCTTTTCCTTCAGGTAGGAGAATACTTTAGTGGCCAGGAAATCCAGCTTTTCCCGCATTTCGTGGCGGGTACTGACGTCTTCAAAATAGGTGCGCTCCGCACCGACGCTTTTGCGGATGCGGTTTGGGTTGACGGGCCGGTCATCCAGGGCATTGACGATCCGGTAAAGGTGCCGCCCCATCTTGCCGAACCGTTGGGCCATCTCCAGCTCGGAGAGTAAAACGAGGTCGGCGCCGGTCCGGAAGCCCATTTTCTCCAACCGGGCAGCGGTTTTTTTACCAACGCCGTGAAAATCCTTTACGGGCAGTGCGGCGAGGAAGGCAGGGGCTTCGGCCTGGGTGATTACCTTCATGCCGTTGGGCTTGTTGATGTCCGAGGCTACTTTGGCCAGGAACTTATTGAAGCTCACCCCGGCGGAGGCGGTCAGTTGGGTGGTGTCGTAAATTTCCTGGCGGATGGCCTGGGCGATCAGGGTGGCGCTCGCAGGCCCGCGCTTGGGCTCGGTGACGTCCAGAAACGCTTCGTCGAGGCTAAGGGGTTCTACGAGGTCAGTATAGCTGAGGAAAATATCCCGAATCTGGTAAGACACTTCCTGATAACGGGCGAAGTTGTGGCGGACAAAAATCAGGTGTGGGCAAAGGCGCTTTGCGGTGACGCTCGGCATCGCCGAGCGCACGCCAAAGACGCGGGCTTCGTAACTGGCCGCAGCAACTACGCCACGCATTTTTGAGCCCCCCACCGCAATGGGTTTGCCCCGCAGCTCGGGGTTGTCCCGCTGCTCCACGCTGGCAAAGAAGGCATCCATGTCTATATGGATGATCTTGCGTTCCTTAGTGTGGGGCGGATTGGCCTTGCGCTTCCATTTCATTCATCAGTTCCTCGGTCTCGGCCGTGAGGTCGTCTAACTTACGTTTGGCGTCAGCGGAGAGTTCACCGGCGTCTTTATTCAAGGACTGTTCCAGTTCTTTACGGCGTTCATTCAGTTCGTCAATCCGGTCCAGCAGGCCCGCGTCCTTGAGTTCGCTGGCTTTATCCCGAAGATTGCTGTACAGGCCGTCCAGCTTTTCCAGGGCACCATCGTACTTTCCTTCCTTCAGCTTTTGCCGTTCGGACTTAAGCAGGTTCCAGGCATCTTTACCGAGGTCGCCGACTTTGCCGACAATCTCACGGCTCTGAGCTTTTTCTTCCGGGTTGCCCAGGAAGTAGTTGTATCCCAGTATGGCCGCTACCAGGATGATGCCGATTTTAAGCAGGGTCTTAATCATTGTTTACTATTTCCTGCTAAGATATGGGTTTTGCGTTTCCTCAGGCCGGCGCGCGAGTTTAGGCTTGTGCACAGCCCGCGCGTTCCTGTTATTTACCACATCAGCCAGTGCCCCCTGAAGCGGCCTTCACTGAATTCGAGTGCGGGGGCCGGGAATTTGAGGAAATCCAGTACGCCGAGGGTGAGGCGAACCCACCGCTTTTTGGTGGGGATGCGGCTGAAGTAAACGTCGGGACTGAGGAAAAGCTGCCGGTACCGTTCTTCCGGGTAAGCGAAGCCGATGCCCCCTTCCCGCCATACGTTGCCGTAGGCGCCGTAGACGTTCTCGGAGCCGTAGCCTACGGCTACGTTGAGCCACACGGGTAAATTGCTGCGGGGGAGGAAGGCCTTGGGGTTGACGCTCAGCCAGATCGTCTGCGCGTTATAGTCCTTCAGGTACCGCTCAAAAAAATTAGTGCCGAAGCGGTCACGGACAACGTAGCGCAGGTTGGATTCGGCTCCGTTGTTATTAAAAACAGGGACGTCCGGGATCGGGCGCAGGTCATTGGAAACTTTCAGGAGCATCCGCTGCTCCTGCCAGGCGATGTCCTGGACCGTGAAAAGCAGACTGCCCGACAGGTTGGCGCCCATGTCCGACCAGCTGAACCCCCACTCGGCCGAGAAACCATCCATAACTTCAATGGTGCCCTGCAACAGGTTGGCCACCCCCAGGGCGGTGTAGCGGGCTGCAGGGCGTTTGAGGCCGGCCCACCGCAGGCCGGCAAAGGCATAACGGCTGAACATGTAGGCGGTGAAGGCGTGGCCGGCCTTATCCATTTGGTTCCATTCCGGCCAGTCATCAAAGCTGTGGAGGCCAACTTGCTCGTAATCAGCATACCAGGTTTGGTACAGGCCGACGCTGGCGGCACCGTACAGGGCCGCGCCGGTACCCGCCGAGAGCCAGAAGCGCGATTTGTTGAAGGTCGTATCGGGTTGCAGCCAGTTGTCCTTGGCCAGGCCAAGCAGGGGGTCGCGGCGGGTAAAATCCGGACCGTTCTGTCCATAAATTGATCCCGTAGCGCAGCAGTGGAAAATAAAAAGGAGTAGCCCAAGTGTTAAAAAAGGGCGAGTAGTGGCCTTTTTTTGATTTTTTTTGAAAAAAAGTAGCACTTCAGGCTTCATTGAAATCGCACTTGATTTTCCTTTTATTGGGAAAATTTTCAGCATAAAGCACTGATTTTTAGGTTTTTATTTTTTATCGGGTGTCTTTTTTTATCCAAAAAAGATGAGGAATGTACATGGTCTCGGCAATTTCTTACTGCACATTTGTAATGTCGAAAGGAGGAAACGACTTGAAGACACGCCGCTCACAATCTGATTCCCATGAAGATATGCGAGCTTAACTTAGGCACAAGCGAATTGTAATCTCACACATTTTACGAAGTACGACCACTTCACGGATTTTTTCTCAGCGTAGACACTTTAACGATCTCAAGCGAATTATAATCTCAGTTATTCTAAGGCACAAACGCCCGTAATCTCATTGAACATACAAGACAAGCGAATTTGTAATCTCAGAAATTAGACGACATCGGAGGATTAACCCTCCAAAACTTTGGTATGTAGATAGCCTCTCAAAGCTCTTTTTTCGGACCGGTTGCCCTCTAGGCGACCGGTTTCTTTTTGCCCGGTGGCCAAGGTAGGAAGAATTCGGGGCTGCCGGAAGGGGACGGCCAATAAAATCACGGTAATAAAGTCGCTCGAAGGGCCGGCCGGCTCGTTCTTTCCCACTCAACCTACGAGCCGGACTGCGCTTACCCCGGCACCTCCTTCCCTGACTTAGTCTCGTTTTGCTGACCCTTGCCGCTCATCATCCCCGCCCCGCTATCGGATCAGTCGTGCAAATTTTACACTCCTGCCATCCGCCCATTTCCCTTTCCGATCCCTGTGCTATCTTTGCCCGCGTAATTAGGGGTGCTGACTGCA
>JAUIIF010000189.1 GCA_030431945.1 Bacteroidia bacterium
CTTCTCCCCGGACACCCTTCCCCCCGCAGCAGTTACGAGCAAGGGCGGCACTGCGCGCCCCAACCGCTACGCCAAAGAGCTGGACGAACTGGAGCGGATGAAAGCCAAATTCCGGCAGCAACAGAACGAACGTTTGGGCGACCGTAGCAGGACTAAGCACCAGTGGAGCCAACCAACTGCCGCGCCGGCAACGACACCGGCAGCGACCTCTCCCACACCTCGTATGCCAACTATCGGAGAAGCTTACCAGCCCCTCACCCTGCCGCCACGGACGCCGGAAGAACAAGCGAGGGCTTATAATGACAGCTTGCGGCTGGCCGCTGAAATACGGAATGGCCTGCGCAGGGATAATTCTCCCCGCGTGTACGAACGGGCCGCCTGGGAGAATGAAGTTCGCCAGGGATTACCGCGTCAAACACCGTTAACTCCGTCTGAAATAGCAGCTCTGGACGCTGACTACCAAAGGCAGCTGGACGAACTAGAGGTATTACGAGCAGAACTAAGAAGGTTGGAACAAACAACTGTTCCTACCCGTTACCGCAGTACTTCGGCCCCTGCGGCTGGTCGGGAGTGGTCGGCCAAAGGAAATCCTGCCCCCACTACGACCACCGAGCAGCCTGCCGCTTACCAACAACCATACCGGCGGCCAGCCGAACCAACGTTGTACGGGACGCCCCCTGCGAATGAAATCATTAGTGAAAGCCACGGAAGGCTTACGCCCGAGCCCCCTAAAAGGCGGGGTGCGCCCATGCCTGCCGGGATCAGTTTCATCCCCAACACAGCCTACCCGGATGGTCGCGGTTATACCGGTCTTGAGCAATTGGTTGGCCTGATCCGTCAGTCAACCTCTGTCCTGGAGATCAGGATACACACCCCTGCGAACCTCCCTCCCCGCGCAGCTCAACTCCTCAGCGAGGAGCGCGCCATAACGATCAGGAACTACCTCCTGGATCAGGGGGTTTCGGATACTACTTTCCAGGTTATCGGTTACGGTAACAACCTGACGGGGGAGCAGGGTGAACGCGTCGAGGTATTACGATGATTCCGCGTTGGCGGCCGCAGTACCTTTTTTCGACCTCCGCTCCGGTCCGTCCCCATACGCTCCGCCGGGACCGGGGTACTTAAGTTGGTGGCTAGAGCTCTACGATCTTACCCGAAGCGGCAATCTGAAACCTGCGGGCAGTGCTCGTGCTCGCCTTATAGTCATATTCTTCCTTTCCCTCTGACTGGCCGCTTACCTGATAAAGCATCAGTGTCTCCGTCAACATGGCGTGGCTCTGGGTCATTTCCTCCCCATCGAAACTGACCCCGGCGATTACCTGCCGGTCAATTACCTCCTTGTTCTTCGGGTTAAACGTTACCAGCGTATAGTGGTATTGCAGCAGGTCAGCCCGCCAATAGATGATCCCTTCGTATTCTTCCTGTTCGGGAAGGCGCAGGCAGGCAACGAACTCGGTTAATTCGTCCACCATGCCCGGCTCAATGGGAATGATAAATGCCTCGATCAGCTCCTGCGGAAGAGGGAGTGTTTCGCGGCTGATGGTCTGTACCGTATCCTGGCTAAAAGACAGCGGCAGTTCCAGGCGGGGGAAAGCATCGAGAAAGTCGGTGAAAGAAGCCATAGTGATTATTGATTGCCGGGTCAGACCTGTTGGCTAACCGCAACTAAAGACAGCAGCCCCTGAACAACGTATGGTTCAGGGGCTGCTAATGGATGAAGAGCAGAACTGTTATACCGCGAAGCTTTCTCCGCAGCCGCATTCGCGGCTGGCATTCGGGTTGTTAAAGGAAAAGCCGTTTCCGTTCAGCCCCCCGTTGAATTCCAGCGTGGAGTTGCAGAGGTACAGAAAAGATTTAAGGTCGCAGACCACGGTTTCACCGTTGTCTTCGAATACCTGATCCTTTTCCTTCAGCTCGTTATCAAAATCGAGCTGATAGGTCAATCCCGAACATCCCCCACTGGTGATGGTGGCCCGCAGAAAATACTCGGGGCTGAAGCCCTTGGCATTACGGATGGCCTGCAGCCGGGCTTTGGCGCTGTCTGCTACGTATAACATGATCTGGTGATTATCATCTGGTCGTGCGAAAAGCCTTTCGCATTACCGGAGTAATTAGTGAGCTTCTACCGTTGCCGTAACTTCCAGGCCATTCTTTTCCTGGTAGTCTTTGATGGCGCTCTTGATGGCGTCTTCAGCAAGGACAGAGCAGTGAATTTTTACTGGTGGTAAAGCCAGCTCCTCGACGATCGCCATATTGTCGATTGCGAGTGCTTCATCCACACTTTTTCCTTTAAGCCACTCCGTAGCCAGGCTGGAGCTGGCAATTGCGGAACCACAGCCGAAAGTCTTAAACTTGGCGTCCGTGATTTTTTGCGTTTCAGGGTCAACCTGAATCTGGAGGCGCATTACGTCACCACACTCAGGAGCACCTACGAGGCCAGTACCAACGCCTGCATCAGACTTATCGAGGGTACCGACGTTACGGGGATTCTTGAAGTGGTCGAGAAGTTTATCGCTGTAAGCCATGACGGTTAATTGTAATTATTGTTTGGGTAGTTATTTAAGTAACAACCTGAGGAGGTATCAGGTTGTCGGGAAGTCAGTTATCAGGGGGACAATTGACTTCCCGTATGACGCGCTGGTCGACTAGTGTTCCGACCATTCGATTGCGTCAATATCAACGCCCTCCTTGTACATTTCCCAGATGGGGCTGAGTTCACGCATGTGATTAACGCCATCGGCCACCTGTTTGA
Source organism: Bacteroidia bacterium (assembly GCA_030431945.1). Lineage (GTDB taxonomy): Bacteria > Bacteroidota > Bacteroidia > Chitinophagales > Saprospiraceae > Neolewinella. The sequence goes on from JAUIIF010000189.1 coordinate 2,753, forward strand.
TGGTTTGGTCGATGTCTTCCTCGGTCGTAAACCGTCCGAGGCTAAAGCGGAGACTGGAGTGCGCCAGGTCATCACCCAGCCCGAGAGCCACCAGTACGTAGCTTGGTTCGAGGCTTGCTGAGGTACAGGCAGAACCTGAACTCAGGGCGATGTTTTGGTTGAAAGTCATCATCAGACCCTCTCCTTCTACGTGCTTAAAGCTGATGTTGGTAACGTGGGGCATCCGGTGCTCTACGCTGCCGTTGATGTAGGACTCTTCGAGCACGTCCATCAGGCCTTTTTCCAACTTATCCCGCAGTTTGCTCAGGCGGGCGGCGTCTTCGTGCATTTCCGCTTTAGCGATGGCTGCAGCTTTGCCGAAGCCCACGATTCCGGGCACGTTGAGCGTACCGGAGCGCATGCCGCGCTCGTGGCCGCCGCCATCCATCTGGCTCGTCACCTTCACCCGGGGGTTTTTGCGGTTCACGAAAAGGGCACCTACCCCTTTAGGACCGTACATCTTGTGACTGGTAAAGGCCATGAGGTGCACACCGATAGCCTTAGGATCAACGGGAATCTTACCCACCGCCTGCGTTGCATCAGACATAAAGAGGACACCGTGCTTGGCACAGATCTCCCCGATTTCCTTCATCGGTTGAATTACGCCCGTTTCGTTGTTGGCCCACATGATGGAAACAAGGATGGTTTGGTCCGTAATGGCTGCTTCCAGTTCCTCCAGGTTAATGAGTCCTTCGTTGTTGACCGGCAGGTAGGTAACTTTACCGCCCTTTTTTTCCACCTTCTTACAGGCATCGAGCACTGCCTTGTGCTCCGTGGTGGCCGTGATGATGTGGTTGCCTTTGCGGGCGTACATCTCAAAAACACCTTTTATCGCGAGGTTGTCAGATTCCGTGGCGCCGCTGGTGAAAATGATTTCACGGGGGTCAACGTTAATGAGATCCGCAATCTGTTCCCGGGCAGTATCTACCGCTCCTTCCGCCACCCAGCCCGCCGGGTGGTTGCGGCTGGCAGCATTTCCGGGGTTTTCGTAAAAGAAAGGAATCATTGCTTCTACCACCCGTGGATCGGTTGGCGTAGTAGCATTGTTGTCAAGGTAGATGAGGCGCTGGCCCATGCTTAGTAAAATTTTCGTCTTGGTAAAAGAGGCGCAAAGATAACAATCAATCTTCGCTTTAGTTTTTGTCTAAATAAGACTATTCCGGCTTTTGTTTCAATCTGGAGGATAGTTTTTCTTTTCCCTGATTACTGACGGAATGAAATCTACCGTTTCCTGCCCGTTTGCCCGGGCAATCTTTTGGTTGCGGGGCAGCATCGACTGCTTACGCAAGGCACCTGGCGTACCCGGCCTGCGCTTACTGCCCGCCCCTGCACCGGCGGCCGCGCCCTGATCAGTCTTTAATGACGAGGTGGGGCACTTCCTCCAAACGCCAGTCGATGACCAGCCCACCGGCCAGGGAACGGGCGATTTTGCTCCCGTAGAGATACTCCGCCAGGTACAGCGCGGCCTCGAAGGATTTTGCCCCGCCGGCACTGGTCAGGTACTTGCCGTCGTGGACAAAAAGTACCTCCTGGCGAATATCCAGCTGTGGGAACATTTGTCTCATTTTTTCTACGTCTGCCGGAAAAGTGGTGGCCACGTGACCATCGAGCACGCCGGCTGCCGCCAGCACAAAGGCGCCGTCGCAATGGCTGGTCACGAACTGCGCTTCCCGGTCTGCCCGCCGCACGAAATCCAGTAAGGCTTCATTCTCCAGGTCCGTATCCAGGTGGTGTTCGGCGCTCGGCACCACCAGAATGTCGATGCGTGGCAGGCTATCGGTCCGGTAACTGAGGTCGGGCAGGATGCGCAGGCCTTCAAAGGTGGTGACCACGTCCCGGGTTTCGGCCACGGTGAACGTGCGCATTGGCCGGATGCCCTTGCGAAAAATGGTGTGCTGAAAAATATCGTACGGTGCCGTAAGTTCCGTATTGTACACCCCGTCCATCACCAGTAAGGCCACATTATAGACCTCCTCTTCGGGGTCTGAAAAATCAGGTGCTTCCGGTACATTTTCGGGGGCGACGGCGCGCAGGTGCTCCGTTTCGTCAGAGGAGCAGGCAGTTAAGACCAGCAGAGGCAGCAGCAGGAGAAGTCGCATCAGGTGAAGGTAGCAATTGTTTTTGTGGCGAAAGAAAACCTTAAAATGCGTCAAAACCATCTTAAATCGAAGGTAGCCCCCTCTTTTTTTTCTTTAATCCCCTTACCTTTAGCTACTTGTCTTAACACCGCTTTGCCCTACCAATGACCATTGCCGCTCAATTATGTTGTGCCATCACTTTATTTGCCGCTGCTGCCCTGCCGGCCCAGGATCCCTTTTTTACGCACTTCACCGGCAATGAGGCGCTGTTTAATCCGGCCCTGACCGGCACCCTGGGGGCCACTACCTTCAGCATTAAACACAAGGAACAATGGCAACAACCGGGCAACAGTGGCTATCAGACCTCCGCCCTGATCTACGAAGAAAGCATGCCGTGCAGTTTGTTTGATTACGGACTGTCGGTCGTACACGACCGGGAAGGCCAGGGCATGCTCCGAACCCTGCAGATGGGGGGAATGCTGGCGGCGTACATTCCGCTGGGCCGGGGCGCGAAGTCAGTCCGCCCGGCAGACCTGCGGATCGGCACCGGCTTACACTGGGGGCAGCAATCCATTGACTACAGCCGCCTGACGTTCATTGATCAGTTACACCCCAAGTACGGGCGGGTCGGCCCCGATCAACAAGCGATTCTCTCGTCTTTTGCGGCGCCGAACGGCGGGCGGTCCGACTGGTATTTCCAGCCATCGGTCGGCATCAGCCTGCGGGGCCTGCTTCTGGCGGAAAGCAGCCATCCGGTTTTCGGGAGTATTGGCGCTGCGGTACACAACCTCGTTCCCCTGGCCAGCGCCAGCCAGGGGCAAAACTGGTCGCTACTCGGCATCGGTACCGCCACCGTACCCCGGTACAGTTTCCACGCAGCGGCGGAGGCCGTCTTAAAAGAATACGACAGTAAGCACTTTCTCTCCGTTCAGCCGCGGGTGGCCGGCCAGGTGCAGGGAGGGCTGGCTTACCTGGAAGTCGGCGTTGACCTGGGGTTTTCCCAACAGCTGGCGGCTGGCCTGGCCTACCATACCTCGCAAACGAATGCGGAAGGGGTACCTACCAACTGGGCCAGTATCCGACTGGAGACTGGCTTATTCCGGACGCCAAGCCAGCGACTGGACCTTGGCTTCAGCTACAACTTTAACCTGAGCGGGTTGCGCAACTATGTCGGCAACACCCTGGAATTTACGGCGCGCTGGAGCCTGGCCACCAGTTCCGTTTGCCGGCTCCGCGGACAGAAAGCCACCTACGACGGCTCGGACGCCCTGCAGTGCCCGACCGCCCGTGGCGGGCGGGGCAGAGACAAGATTTATGAAAACATCTGGTACCAGCAATAAGGCGAAGAGGATGAAAACAGAAAGTAGCCCTTTGGAAAACGTACGGCGGTTGTGCAGCAGCAGACAACCCGGCCGACGCCAGCACCCGATGGTCGCTTGTGCCCTTATCCTCCTGACCGGCCTGCTGCCTGCCATCACCCTGGCCCAGGATTGCGAACCCACCCCGCCAGCGGCCAACAGCAATGACTGCAATATCGACCCCGTACGGCTGGCCCTGGCGGCGGACGGCAACAACATTTTTTGTGACGGCGAAGCAGCAATTGTCGCCATTGACGAAGAGCGCAGCATCGACTTTGACCAGTTGATCTATTACTGGTGTGACGGAGCGGTGGATACCATCGGGTTTGACGAGCAACCCGGCACCCACATCTATAACCTGCCGGAAGACCTGCCCTGTAGCCTGACGGAAGACAGTTACTTCATTCGGGTCATCGGGCAAAAGTTTTGTGCAGACGGGGTAACGGAACGAAGTACGGGCATCTCCGTCGGGGTCCGTTACCGCCCCCGGGCCGAATTTACTACCGGTGGTACGGTTTGTTTAATGGACGGCGTTTCACCAGCCAACGCAAGTTGCCGGGCAACATTGTACCAGTGGGATTTCGGGGACGGTAATCAGTCTGACCTCGAAAACCCCAACCATGTGTACGACGCCCCTGGAAACTACACGATCACCCTGCGGGCAAGTAACGATTGTGGGACGGACACGTACGCACAGAACATAAGTGTTGTCCAGGAACCGGAAGCGGCTTTTACGCAGTCGGCTCCGGACGGCTGCGTCAGTGACATCATCGACTTTTCCGCTACTGTAAACAACTTTACGAACACACGCTGGACGATCAGTCCGGCCGACACCCTGGCCTGGTGCTACACCGACACCTCCACGATGAATGACTTTGCGAGGAATGTCTCCGTACGTTTCAAACGCGCGGGTACCTACACCATCCGCCTGACGGGCGCTAATGCCTGCGGCATGGAGGAGGAAGTAGTAACGCTGGAGATTGATGACGCTCCTGTCTTCAGCTTACGCGAGCCCGCCGCCAGCTGTGGCCCGCTCACCCTGGACGCCAACGCCCTGGGCTTTCAGATAAACGGTGACTTCACCGCTATCAACTGGGCTTTTACCGGGGCGGATCGCACGGTTGCCACGGGAGAGGACTTTGGGCAAGTCACCTTTAGCCAGAGTGGTATGGTCAGTGTCTCCGTCGCCAGCGAATGCAACCCCGGCGGTACGAACCAGACGGTTAACGTAACCATTGAGGATGCCCAAACCATCAGTATTGAGCCGCTGCCGGCACTTTGTGCCAGTACGGATACTGTACAATTGGTGGCCACTCCGGTGGGTGGTTCCTGGTCCGGCAACGGCATTTTGCCGGACGGGCGGCTTATCCCCTCCACGCCGGGGACCCGTAACTTTACGTACACCCTGGACAATGCTCCCTGCAACGATAGCGAGTCGGTTTCCGTAGTCATCAATGCTGCGCCGCTGGCGCAGCTTAGTTCGCCGCCCGCCGCCTGTGACGAAGCACGCATTACGGCTGCCGACCTGGGCTTTTCCATCGCCGGCAGTTACACCGGCTTATCCTGGACCTTTACGAACGGCACCCCAACGACCGCCAGCGGGGAGGACATCGGAACCATCGTGTTCCCGCAGAGCGGCACGGTAACCCTGGTGATCAGCAGTGAATGTGGAGAGCAGACACTAACCGCCGACGTAGCCGTTGCGGCGAGCCAACCAGTTTCCATTGATTCCGTAGCCACGCTTTGTGCCGGATCAGCTGACGTTCAGCTAACGG
>JAUIIF010000190.1 GCA_030431945.1 Bacteroidia bacterium
AGGTGGGCGCCTGGTCTTCCATGCCGGCAGGCTTCGGAAATTCATCAGGAACAATGGTTTCCTGAGGATCTCCGGTAATTATTTCCAGGCCGGGAATCTCTTCGGTGCGGGGTGCCTGCAGGTCTTCGGTGACGTCGCTGCAGGCAATGGTCAGCGAAAGCAGGAGGAGGCAGAGCCCGAGTAAGGGTAGTAGACGGAGCTTTCGCCCCGTGGTTGTATTGGTAATCATCTCAATTCGTTGTTTGAGGGGTGAGGAAAAAAGCCCCAGTCCGCGCGTCGGGCCCAACGAGCAGTGCAGGAGCTGGAGGCCATAGGTCCGCGCCGGCACCCGCAGGAGCACGGCCGCGTCGGCCTCGTATTCATGGACGGTGGCGAGCAGCCGCCGGTAGGCCCACGTAAGCGGGTGAAACCAGAGGAAGACGCTGCCGAGCGTCAGGAAAAATTTATCGTAGTGGTGGCGCTCCCGCAGGTGCGAGGTCTCGTGCAGAAGGGCCGTGTTTTCCAGGCCGGCATCGGTCATCGCCGCCGGCAGAAAAATGCAGCCCCTGGCCGCGAACGGACTACGGATGTCCTGGTGGCGGATGACCGGCCAGCCGCTGAAAGAACTGCGCTGACCGGTGCGTAAATACCGCGCCGTTACCCGACTTTGCACCAGCGTCCGCGCCGCAAAAAAGCCGACACCCAGCAGGTACAGCCAGGGCAATACCTCCACCAAGCTCCAACCGGACGCGGTGGCTGTTTCCACGGTGGGCGCCACCACCCTTGCCGGCCCCGCGAAGGAAATGGTCGGCAAAGCCGCTACCGGCAGGCCGGTTTTACCCGCCAGGCTGGGCAGCAACGGCACCAGCAACCCAAACAACCAGCCCCCCAGGAGGAAAAAGCGCTGGAAGCGGAAGCTCGCCTTGCGACCCGCCAGGAAGTAGTAGGCCAACAGCGCCAGCCAGATGACGGTAGCGCGAAGGAGGTATTCGAGGAGATCGGGGGTCATTCTTCTTCCAGTTTACGAACGAGCGCATTGAGCTCCTTCAGACTCAGGTTTTCGTGCTCCACCAGCTGGCTGACCGCCAGAGAAGGCGAGCCGCCAAAGAAATTCTTGATCAGCTGGCCCAGGCTGCGGCGGCCGTATTCTTCACGACTCAGGAGCGGCCGGTACACGAAAGTCCGCCCGTACTGTTTGTGGGTGACGAAGCCCCGCTCGTCCAGCGCCAGGATCAGGGTGGAAACGGTGCTGTGGGCCGGCTTCTTGCCGTCGCGCGCTTTGATGGCCTCCCGCAGGTCGCCCACCGTGCACTCGCCCAGTTGCCAGACGAGGTGCATGAGGTCTTCTTGTGCTTTGGTTAATTTCTGCATACGATAGTTATATAACGTAAAGATACGTTAATAGTTTTAAAGTGGCAACTTTCTTTCTTAAAGCGTACTTTTAGTGGCTCTTTACCGGCTTAAGGAGACCCCATTATGTCCCATTACCCTATTCCCCGTTTCCTCCTGCTGTCGGTGTTTTTTTTCTTTGTCAGCCCTAACCTGTCAGCGCAGACCAGCGATTTCCTCCTGCACCTTGAGCAAGGCATTGCGGCCCTTAACGGCTTTAGCCGGCAGCCTGACCGGGGTGCCTTCGGCGGCTACGCCGCCGCCCTGGGCGGAGAATATCATTTGCGCTCCGGTTTGTACTTAAAAGCCGACGCTCAGCTCATTTCTACCCGCCTGGAATTTTACAACAGAAGGGGCCTTCAACAAGGTTTTACGCTTACCGATATTGAATTTTACAATGTAATTGGACTGGTAAACGCCAGGGAATACCGCTTTTCCTACGGAATGGGTATGGCCACCAACTGGCGTAAACTGCGCTTTGCCCTCGATCTTGCCCACAGCATTGAATTCCGGCAACGCGCCCAAACGAGCATTCTTCCGGACAGCAGTTTTCACCACCTCCCCAGCCCCATAATCAGCCGGTACGGAACGGTTTTTGCCCCCTATCAACGTAACCTGAGATTGCTCAACAACTCCGCCCATCAGCTACAGTTAGCTGGCACTATTCTTACCGAGTTAAATCCCCGCATCAGCCTGGGTTTATTCTATCGAACGGATTTGCTCAATCGCTGGGTAGCGTTGCAGGCAGAAAAAAACTTGGGCCAGGGTAATTTTGCCTCGGTTCAGCAACGACAGGCGAAGCAGGCGATTACGGGGTTGCGGCTTACTTATCAAATAAGGAAAAAGGCACCGTAACGTACGTGGATAAATGCTGCGGATACCGAAGGCAGGGGCTGCAAAGCCAGCTGATCTGAAAGCCAGCATAAAAGAGTAACAAACGTGGACAGATTCTCCCGCGGAGGAGCGGAGTGGCGGAGAAACGCGGAGAAGAAAGTTGGCAGTACCTAACGACTTGTGCTCGGTTGTGAGCAGGGCCGTTAGTGCGAGGAAGGTACTTTAAAAATCCATCTTCACCCGCAGGTTAATGCGTCGCCCGGTCAGGCGGTTCGGCACGGCGTACTGCTGCTGGCCGATCGTTTTGATCCAGGTATTGCCCGCCTGGTTGGCGACCTGCATGAGGTTAAAGACTTCGAGACTGAGGTGGGTCGACCTTGTCCAGTTGAACAATTTACGTTCCCTGGTCTTGCCCTGTTCGTAGAGCCGGAAGCTGAAGCCGATGTCGATCCGGTGGTAAGTATCAAAACGTAGGGTGTTGCGGAAGACTTCATTATCTCCCTGTACCCCGAACGGCAGTCCGCCGCCGACCGTGAGGTTTACGTGGGTACGGAAGTTCTCGTTGTTTCGCAGGTAATCCTGGAAAAAAAGGCTGAGTTGGAAGAGTTGGTCGGTGGGCCGTGGCACGTAGTCCACGACCTCGCTGATTGTTTCCCCCTCTGGTCCGCGGCCGGTTACTTCCCGGTGTTCAACGTTGGTCAGCTGTTCACGGGCCTGCAGCAGGCTCAGGTTCAGCCAGGATTCGGCACCGGGGACGAACTCGCCGTTCAGGCGCAGGTCCAGCCCCGCCACGTACCCCGTGGCGTCGTTCAGCCCGGAGTACCGGATGCGGACGTTCTCGATCTCGTAGCTCACCAGGTCCCAGAGACTTTTGTAGTAGGCTTCGGCGATGAAGCGGAATTTTTTGGGGTTGCGTTTGCCGTAATAAAAATCGGAGGTGATGCCACCGACGATGTGGGCTGACTTCTGGCTCAGCAGGTTGGTATTGACGGTACCGTCCGGCCCGCGCATTTCGCGGTAAAACGGCGGCTGGGCGTAGAGGCCGCCCGCCAGTTTGTAGCTGATGTCTGCCGTGCCGCCCAGTGGTTTGTAGAGCAGTTGGGCCCGGGGGCTGAGGACGAATTCCTGGTTCAGGTCCCAGTAAGTCCCGCGTACGCCGGCACTGAGCCGGATGTCCGCCACGTCTTCCTTCCGCCAGGTCCAGGTATCCTGCAGGAAGCCGCTGAAGCGGGTGCTGTTCAGTTCGTTCTGGGTTTTCAGGACGGCGAACAGTTCGACGGCGCCCTCCGTACGGTCAAACGGCAGGCTGTAGCCGGCGGAATCAAGGCGTTCCCATTCGTTGATGAAGTCATCGACAATTTCGTGCTGGGCCTTCAGGCTCCACTGCAGAAAGTGGGCTTTGCTGACGTCGGCGGTGCGGTGGTTTACTTCCAGTCCGCCCCGCAGTTCAGCGTTGTACACCTGGATGTCCAGGAAATTACGGACGAACTGCTGTTGCACCCCGGCGCCCAGTTCATTGACCACTTCACCAAAAGTGCTGGAGCCCAGGTCAGTATCCAGTTGGCCCAGGCGGTAGTTACCGCCGATGGCGATGGCTTCGTTTTCGTCGGACCGAAAAGCGGAAGTAAGGAACTTCAGGAAGAACGGATTGGTCTTCTTTTCGGGGATGTAGGTCAGGGACAGTCCGCCCATCTGCGTCAGGAAATCGTCGCGTTCGCCTCCTTCGAAGCGGGTGAAAAGCTGCAGCGTTTCGAAGAAGCCGCCAAAGGCGGTACTGCGGGATTCGGGCTGAAAGTTATAGATACTCTGGTTGTAGTCCGCCAGCAGGCCCAGTTGCAGGGTCGGGCTGAAATCGTAGGTAAGGTAGGTCTGGACATCCAGGAAGTTGGGCGTGTACTCCCCGGTGGTTTCCAGGCTGCCCAGCAAATACTGGGTCGTTTTGTAGCGGGCGCCGATGAGGTAGCGGAACTTCTTGAGCCCGGCGGTATTGACCTTCGAGCTGCCTTCGAGGTAAGCTGAGCCCCCCAGGAAGCTGGCCTGCAGGCCGGCGCGGAGGCTGTCCGGCCGTTTGTATTTGATGTCGAGGACGGAACTGAGTTTATCCCCATACTGGGCTTCGAAGCCCCCGGAGCTGAAGCTGAGGCTGCGCGTCAGGTCCATGTTGGCGAACGTAAGTCCTTCCTGCTGGCCGGCGCGTATGAGCTGGGGGCGGTAAATTTCGAAGCCATTGACGTACACCAGGTTCTCGTCGTAGTTGCCGCCGCGTACGTTGTACTGGCTGGTCAGTTCTCCGCCGGCACCGGAGCTTACGCCCAGGGCGAGGTGCGGCAGAATACTTTCCAGGTTTCCCGTGGTGGAGGGCAGCAGGCGCAGCGCCTCGGGGGTCTCGCGGATCATGCCGCCTTCTTCAATTTTGCTTTCCCGCACCACTACTTCCAGGGTGCTTTCGATGGGGGCCAGGGCTACGTCGATCTGCTTCGTACTGGCTTCGGGCAAAACACCGATGTTCACTTCCGTTTCCCGGTAGCCGAGGCGGCTGAAGACCAGGATAAAAGCCTCCCCGGCCGGAACGGTGATGAGGTAGCGGCCGGTGGTGCCGCTCTCTACGGCAGTGGTACTGCCCTTTACGTAGATGGTGGCAAAATCTACCGGAGCTTCGTTGATCAGGTCCGTTACTTTGCCGGTAATGGAAGCGGTAGCCACCTGCGCTACCAGCCCGTGGCCCACAGCGGTCAGGAGCAGTGGCAGCACCAGTCTCAGCACCATTTGGGCGCGGACGCCGGTGCGAAAAAAAGGTAATAAAGCAAAGGGCGTAGATCGTTGTTTCATACTGGCGGTTCGAGGTTTCCGGAGGTTCGTGTCACCACGACCTGCTGCGGAATGGAACGGCAAAGGTAGCCCGTTCCATACTTGTTCTCCGGATTTATGATGGGGAACGGTTACAACAGCCACCACAGGTAGATGCCACTGGTCAGGAGCAGGGAAATGATCACGCCCAGGTTAAAATTGATGTCCGCCAGGGTGGCCAGCCCAAAATCCCGGCCCAGGTAGTACTTCAGCAAGAGGGGCAGTAAGTAGCCAAGGCAGTAAAATACGTTGGCCGCGAGAACGTACAGGATGCTCCAGAAAAGGACCAGTTGCCAGCCGTAGTAGTTGACTCGCGGCAGCAGCTGCCAGACCATGAGCCCAATCATCCCGATGAGAAAAAGGTTGTAGTACGGGCGCCGGCGTTCCCACCAGGTCAAGGAAGCCGCTTCTGCAGCCTGTTGCTGTCGCTGTACGAGGTGATCATCAAGGCTATTCATGGTGGAAGCAACGTCGGTAAGCGGAGGAGAATTGCACTACTTTTACGGGAAAGTCCGTTTCGCCAGGCGCGTAAGGATTGCGCCGGCCTGAAGGCCGGTGGACGGGTATCGGCCTGAAGGCCGATGCAACAAACAGCTTTTACCTTATGATCCCTTTTCAGCCCGGCCGCAGGAATTTGCTTTGCATCCTTGATTGGGGGCTGGGCCACGCCTCGCGCAGCCTCGCCTTAGCCGAGGCACTGGAGGCCGCCGGCGAAACAACCTTCCTTGCCTCCTGCGGCCGCGCCCGAAATTTTCTGGAAGCGGAATGCCCGGACCGAACGATTTACGAACTCCCCCCTTACGCCGTTACGTACCCTACCCGCTCCATGCCGCTCAACGTCGCCCTGCAACTGCCCCGGTGGCTGCGGACGATCTGGCGGGAACACCGCGTGACCCAACAACTCGTAAACGAGTTAGAGATAGATCGCCTGATTTCTGACAATCGTTTTGGTTGCTACCTTCCCGGTTGCCCCTCCGTTTTCCTCACCCACCAGCTGCATCCGATTACGCACAACCGAGTAGTTTCCTGGATCTACCGCCGCTATCTTCAGCGGTTTGACGAATTCTGGGTTCCCGATTTTCAAGCGCCGGAACAACGGATCAGCGGTAAACTGTCGTCTTCCGCCGGTTACGAGAACGTTCGATTCATCGGTCCGCTCAGCCGGCTAACGGCCCCGCCGGCAGCACCCGCCAGGGTGCCGGTTACGCTGGCCCTGCTTTCTGGTCCGGAGCCCATGCGGACCCAGCTGGAACAGCTGCTGCTACAGCAATTCGCTACCCTGCCCGGCCCGTACGTGCTGGTGCGGGGATTGCCCGGCGAGGCGCCTGCCCTGCCCGACCACCAGGTAGCCGACCTGACCGTCCACAATTTCGCTGATGCAGCACAACTTTCCGAGCTCATTCCCGCTGCCCGTCACCTGATCTGCCGCTCCGGGTACAGCACCCTGATGGATATTTATGCCCTGCAGACAACCGCCCGTCTACTCCTCATCCCAACCCCCGGCCAAACTGAACAAATTTACCTGGCCCGGCGCGAGGCCCGTAAAAACGGTCACCATTTTTTGCCACAGGAAAAAGTGGTGACACTTCACCAGTATTTGCGGTAGTACGCGCGCCGCTACGTCCGGAGCACGGCCGGTTTAATCGCCGAAAACCGGTCAAAAAGTCAGGAAAAACTGTCTGGAACATCTTTTGCGTTCCCCACGCAGGGGCCTTCCCTGAACGGCCCGGGCAATTAATTATCAATAATTCGCAACTAACAACCCTCTTGTTATGCAGAAAGGAAACATATCGGTACAAACCGAAAACATCTTCCCCATTATCAAAAAGTTCCTCTACTCCGACCAGGAGATATTTTTACGGGAACTGGTCTCTAATGCTGTCGACGCTACCAGTAAGCTGAAGACCCTGAACCGTAAAGGTGAGTTTCAGGGAGACATGGGTGAGCTGACGATCGACATCATGATCGATAAAGATGCCAAGACCCTGACCATTCGCGACCGGGGTATCGGGATGACGAAGGAGGAGGTCGAAAAATACCTCAACCAGGTAGCCTTATCTTCTGCCCAGGACTTTGTGGACAAGTACAAAGACGAAGCCAGTATTATCGGGCACTTCGGCCTTGGTTTTTACTCCGCGTTCATGGTGGCCGACAAAGTGGAAGTGCAGACCCTGAGCTGGAAAGATGACGCTGCGGCGGTACACTGGGTTTGTGAAGGTGACCCCAGTTACGAAATCGGCGAGGGCAACCGTGACTTCCGGGGAACGGACATTATCCTCCACATCAGCGAGGATAGTGAGCAGTACCTGGACGAGAATGAAATCGAAGGCCTGCTGAGCAAGTACGCCCGCTTCCTGCCCATCCCCATCCGCTTTGGCACCAAGACGGAAACGACCTACGAAGAGTCTGACGTTGCCGTCATGGAGGGAGAGGAAAAGCCGGAGCCGGTTAAGGTAGAAACGGAGGTTGATAACATCATCAATAATACGGAGCCGCTGTGGAAGAAGAACCCGGCGGACCTGACGGATGAAGACTACAAAGCCTTCTACCGCGAACTGTACCCCATGGGGCAGCCGCCGATGTTCTGGATTCATCTGAACATTGACTTCCCCTTCAACCTGACGGGGGTACTGTATTTCCCCAAAGTCTCCGGTGGCCTGGAACTGCAGCGCAACAAGATTCAGCTGTACAGCAACCAAGTGTACGTTACTGACGACGTAAAGGAAATTGTACCGGAATTCCTCACCCTGCTGCACGGGGTCATTGATAGTCCGGATATTCCCCTGAACGTTTCCCGCTCCTACCTCCAGGCGGATACCAACGTGAAAAAGATCACGGGATACATCACCAAAAAGGTAGCCGAAAAGCTGAACAGCCTCTTTAAGGACAACCGCGAAGACTACGAAAGCAAATGGGCCGATCTCGGT
>JAUIIF010000863.1 GCA_030431945.1 Bacteroidia bacterium
AGGAAATTATCAAGGGTTTGCAACTCTCCTTCACTCGCCAGTGAAAAAGCCTGGGCAAGTGTACCTAAGAAGATTTCGCCCGTAACCGTCTGTACCTGCATTTGGGCACTTGCATTTGCTACGGTAAAGGAGTACACCTGATTGAGGGGGGCGAGGAAACTTAAACGTTCTTCCTGCAGTAACCATTCTTCTCTTCCATCACAGCCCACTACGGCAACGACGGTTACCGGGTATTCCAGGTTGGTGAGGCGGTTAGCCGGATTGGCCATCAGGCTATCCAGCCAGTTATTCTGTGCTGCCGTTACTGCTGGTGCGCAATCAGGAGCCGAGCAGTCTACCTCCGGCGGGCAGGCGGGGTAATTATCCAAACGATCGAGTGGTTCATCTACCCTTAGCTGGAGGATTTCGCGGGCGGTAAGTAAATCTCCGTCCACTGCAGCGGTGTAGACGTTTACGCGATGCCCGGCGCTGTTGAAACGTACCGTTTGCAAAACGAGGTAGTTCCCGTCGGTTAGTTCATCAGCTTCCTGTGGCGTCAGGTAGAGGTCTGTACCATCACAGAAGCGGATACGCTGGAGGACGTAAGGGTAGCTCAGGGTAGCGGCGCCCGAATAGGCGGACTGCATCATTGATGGCAAGTCTGAGAAATCCGGCGCACCACCGGCCCCACACGCCGGCACCTCATCCGTACATTCCGGGATGGATACACAGCCGGAGAAATTGTCCAGGGTCCAGTCTGTATTCGTGTCGTAGAGATAATTAACCAGTTTGCTAAAGCTGTTAATATGACCGTACTGATCATTTCCTTCGTAGAACAGGTGATCATCCGTAATATCTGCGATATGGATTGTCTGGAGGATCAGGAAAATTCCGGGTAATTCAGTAAGCTGGGACTGAAGGGCATAAACTTCCAGCCCCCCGCACAGGCGGACACGAACAATATTCTGCTGAACCTGTGGGCTGTTAACCGTGCCATTACCGAATGGGCCAACAACTCCGCCTCCTTGCGTTGGAGGATTCTGTAACTCCGTTCGGAGTCTTTTCATAACCTCCAGTTGCTGTGCGGCAACTGCGGGGTCGCACGAAATTACGGCTGCCGGACACTCGTCATTACAGACATGAAAGCCATTTAGGAGCACTTCTTCCGAGCCAACCAGGCGGTCAGCCAGGAAAGCATCAAAACGAACGGTGCTGCTTTGTCCGGAAGCAATTTGCTTTACCGTCAACAGATCGCTGGCATCGTAAATCACGATTTGCTGTAAAACATGGAGGTAATTACTCAGTCCGGCAAATTCACTGGCAAGCAGATGAAAATCATTACCACTTGGCAACTGGACCCGGTAAAGGACTAGCGGATAGGTAAGGTCATCCGGATTGGTTGCCGCGATGTTCTGCCGGGCGAGTTTATCGTAGTCTTCTGCCGGCTGGGGTGCCTCCAGTACCGCAGGCCGGCAAGGCTCATTACATTCTCCGACGCTGGTTCCGATC
>JAUIIF010000864.1 GCA_030431945.1 Bacteroidia bacterium
CCGCCAGACAGGCCTCCATGATGGTGAGGTCCTGGTAAGGCAAGGCCACGTGAATGACCATGACGGGTTTGTATTCCCGCAGGAGGTTGGTCAGTGCCGGGATGTCTTCGGCATCCACGCCGGCCGTGGTGATGTTCTCATAACCAAGGTCTTCTTTAATGTCCGCGGCAATTTCCCGGCAGCGGGCAACCGTCCGGCTGGCAATCATGAATTCGCTAAAAACTTCAGGGTGTTCAGCGCACTTATAGGCTACTACCCGGGCAACGCCACCGGCGCCGATAATCATTACTTTACTCATGGGAAAAGGGGGAATGAGTTAGGGGGAAAGAAAAAGGAAAAAACTCGGCCGCTCAGCCGGCCGTCAACAACCGCAGGCATCCCCCCGGGGCAGGTGACCATAGCCACCTTCCCCGGGGTATCCACACGACAGGGAGACTACGGTAAGTTAGGAAAATCTACCTTGGAGGGGCGTGCCACTTCGTGGATCATCGGCAGGTCAACGACTTCGGCTTCCTGCGGGCCTACCGTCATGAACCGCATAAAACCGCCGTGCGACTCCGCTACGTGCTTGGCGAAAGACCGGAAGCTCTTGAAGTAAAGGTACCCGAAAGGCTCGTCCATGTGGGCGAAAATGTCGTTGAGTCCGCTCAGCTTGGTTACAATAGCTTCCTGGCGGGGAGCTAAGGCATTCGGCAACTCTTTGAGGAGTTCCTGGATCCGCTGGGTCAGGTTGCCGTCGATGGCCTCGTAGTAGGCGTTGGTCTGGCCGGTAGCGTTGAAGCTACGGATGTCCGCCAGCCGCTGGGCTTCCGCCAGTTCCACTTCGTCGATATCGTCATCGGCACCGGCCACGAGGATCGTGATCAGCGGAATGGCGTCGAACATAAGTTGTTGTTCAGCGGGGGTTAGGTTCTTAAATTCTTTCAGCATTTTGTTGGTACTTTGCCGCAAATATATAATGCGTACATGCAACAGGCCCTACTTTTCCTTTTTGCGGCTGTCGCCGGCGTCATGTTACCCATCCAGGCCGGCCTGAATAGTGAAATTGGTAAAGCCGTAAAAAGCCCCGTTTACGGAACCCTCATTTCCTTCCTCGTAGGCACTATTGGCCTGTTACTCTTTATGTTAGTGACCCGGGCGACTTGGTCAGACGTCAAAGGTGCCTGGCACCTGCCGTGGTATTATTGGAGCGGCGGCTTACTCGGGGCCGTTTACGTGGCGGCGATAATTATTCTCACGCCCCGCTTGGGCGTGGCCCTTACTTTCGGGCTCACCGTCGCCGCCCAGATGCTCTTCAGCATCATCATGGATCACTACGGCTGGCTGGGGGTGCCCACTTCCCCCATCAACTGGTTGCGGGTCCTGGGCGTACTGCTGGTCATCGGTGGGGTCGTACTTATCCGGACCAATTAAATAGGGGCGCGGCCGCTGGTGCAGAGAAGGGTTTTAGTACAATGTTGGTGGCTGCTACCTTACACCAAACA
>JAUIIF010000191.1 GCA_030431945.1 Bacteroidia bacterium
TAGTAAATGTTCCGACGGGAGCAAATTCTACGGTGGCGGGGGTGGATAAGGCTTCCAGCAGCGTGCTGAGAGCTTCCTCTTGGGGAATTATCCTTTCTCCTGCCAACAACATACTGATTGGCAGCGTCTTATGCATCAGCAGCGTAAGTTTCACTAGTGAAAATGGAGGAATTGTCTGCCGCTCCTGTCCTCTGCGATAAATTCTTGTCACCCGCAGCCGGCGCCGGGTCATTTCCAGCGGTGCGTTGCCCCAGGCGCACAATCGGAATTGCGGGAGTAAGAATTCACCATCGACACCGCCGCCCTCCTGCAGCTGGTCAGTAAGGCCAAAAATGGTTACCGGTTCATGGTCATAATAATCATTGGCCTCCAGCAGCTTACGGGCTGGTGGATAACTGGAAAAAAGCGTTTCGAGCTGCATACTTTCAGCAAATTTGTTTTCGGCCAGGTAATCACCACACCGCCCGTAAGTAGCGGTAAGTGATCACGGCCTTAGCGCGGGAGAGGGCCAGTTTCGCTACGTCCACCTGGCTCTTCAGGTAGGCCTGTTCGCGCTGATTCAGCAGGAAGAGGGTACTTTCGCCCAGGTCAAACAGCTCCCGTTCTGCCGCAAGGAGGGCCCGCGCCTGCCGGGCCAGGGCGGCGCCGGACTCCAGCAGCGTGGCGTAGCGCCCGGCGGCGGTGTAGTAAGCAGTGGCTTTAGTCGCCATTGCTTGCGTTTTAGCCATCAATTTAGCCTCTGATTCCAGGACTTTCAATTCTCCCAGCTCTACCCCTGCCCGGGCCTTCCGGTTGAGCAACGGATACTTCGCGGTTACGCCCAGCTTATAGGCATTCGTAAACGGGCTGCCATCTGTTTCCGGAAGCGAAAAACCATCTCCAAGCAGGTAATAGCTCAGGTTCAGTTCCGGTTTCAGTTGCTCCCGCTTGAGGTCACGCTGGAGGGAGACATCGGCCAGCCCCAGGGCTAATTCACGAATTTCCGGGTGGGTTTCCACCGTTCCCGGTACCGGCAGGTTAGTGAGAAAAGCTTCCGCAAGGGGTACGGGGCGGTCATTTTCACGCAGGGGCCAGTACAATTCCGCCAGGGCTTGCCGGGCCAGCCCCAATTCAATTTCGGACTGGCGCACCAACTGCTGCTGGGTGGCCAGGTAAACGGAAGCCTCCAGGGTATCCACCGCCGCTTTATCCCCTTGCCGCAGGAGTTGCCGGTAGTTTTCTAACCGAATGATCAGGGTGGCTTCAATTTCTTCATTCAGGGCGAGGACGGCATCAGCGAAAAGCCACTGCAGGTAGCGCGAAGCCAGGTCGTAACGCAGTTCGTTCCGGATCACCTCCGCAAGTGCTCGTTGGCGCTCAACGGCCAGTTCTCCCCGTTGCAGGCCGATCCGGGTCGCATCCGTCAGCAGGCCCTGCAGCAGCGGAATTTTTACCGCCAGGTAGGCCTGGCCGGCGGCGGGGACGGTTCTTTCTGCATTCAGGTAAGTGCCCTCTGCGGCCTGGAACCCCCCGGCTATTTTTACGGCAAACGGACTCTGCCATTCAAGGCCAGCCTCCCCGTAGTCAAAATACTCCGTTCCTTTAAAGTCTTTCCGGTCATAGTTGACGGCTACTTTCGGGTCAAGCGCACCGCGAAACTTTGTGAGTTCAGCCGGCCCGCGCAACTCAACGGCCTCGGCCGTTTTTGCCAGTGGGTGGTTGGCCAGTAACCATTCCCGCATTTCGGAAAAGGACACTTCATTTTGCGCGGCCGCAGGTGCCAGGAAAAGCAGGAATAAAGCAAGGAAAAGATGACTTTTGTTCATGGTCAGGGTATCGGATGGTCTTACTGTAAGCCTGGAATCTGCCAACAACATTAGTTACTTGATTACGGTCTTGGCGGGTGCTTTCATTTTCACACCTTCCTCGGTTTTTTTCACAAACCGGTCATCCTGGTAATAATCTGGCGGGAAAGCATTCAATTGGCGCCATAGTTCGTACCAGACAAAAACTTCTCCCAGCAAAGCCACGCCTTCGGCCCCCGATCCCGGGCGCAAGGCTTCGGGCCAGGCACGTTCATCTTCGAGCGGGCGCACCAGAATCCGGTAACGTCCCTTACTGTCAATGATGTTGTCGATCGCGACGACTTCTCCCTTAAAAGTACCGTAAGAAAGGCCTGGCCAGCCACTGAAAAAGACTGCCGGCCAGCCGTCAAAAAGAAAGCGTACCTCCTGCCCCAAGCGAATTAGCGGCAAATTGAAGGGTTCTACGTACAGCTCAACGGCAGCTCTGAACCCTTTAGGCAGAATGGTTACAATGGCTTCTCCCTCCTTGACGGTTTCTCCTATCCCGGGGGTCAGGATTTTCCCAACCACTCCATCCTGGGGAACAATGACGTAACCAAAATCTCTCCGGATCCGGTAGTTCGTTTCCTGATTTGAAAGCTTCGTAACGTCGCCGATACTCGTGTAGTAAGCCGTCAGGGCACTCTGCCGTTCACTTTCCGCCTTCGCGATTTTTCCTTCGTAGGTGGGGTCGACGCCCTCCAGGGCGATTCGCGTTTGCTCTACCTCCGTTTGCGACTGTTCCAGTTTGTTTTCCGTGGCGATTTTTTTAGCCCTCGCCTCTTGGGTTTTCAGGCGCTTTGCCTCCAGGTCTGACAAGGATTTCAGCCCTCGCTGGTACAGGCTATCCGTTCGTCTTTCCTGGTAGGCGGCAATATCCAGTTGCGCTATTTGCTGCACCAGATCAGCCTCCAGGGTGGTGACGTAAAGCAGGCTTTGTTCGTATTTATTCTGATACTCCCGGCGCTTCAGGTCTTGCTCTTGTTCCAGGGAGATTATCTGCCGGGCCAAAGCGGCAGCCTTAGCCAGGTAACCATCGGCACTACTTGATTTGGCCGTACGCATAGCGGCCGTACGCTCAACGAGCTCCGGATCAAAATAATCAGATTTTATTTCACTCAGGCGGGCAATGGTATCGCCCCTTTTCACGGTATCTCCCTCAAAAACGTACCATGCTTCTACCCTTCCCGGCAAGGTACTGTGGATACTCTGGGGGCGGTCCGTAGCATCCAGGGCCGTTACGGTACCCTTAGCGCGGAAGTTTTGTCGCCAGGGCATAAACAGAATCACCAGGCAAAAAGCGATCATGGCGAAAATCCAGGCCCGGAATAAACGCTGTCCATTCGGCAGGTCGACCCTTTCCAAAGCGGAAAGGTTCATGCGCCGAACGTTTTCCGTAACCGATTGTGGAGATAGATTTAGCATAATGAAGCTGAAAATTAGCTGATGAAATGACGTAATCAGTAGCGGTAATTAACCATTATCACCGGGCTGGTAATTATTTGGCCCTCCCGACAACTCAATCTGAAATTCGGGTAGTTGTCCAGATTTCCTCGGTTTCCTTATTGTTCAAAATGGCGTCCGACTCACCATCCAGGATGATTTGCCCCCGACGCATCACCATAACCCGATCACACGCTTTGGCCACGGTAGGGTCATTGCTAACGATAACGAGGGTCCAGGGTTGCCGGTGGTCCGTCAGGTCCCGCATAATGTTTGACCTGATTTTGGGTTCCAGCTGATCCAGAAGGTTCCCCAAAACAAGCAGCCGCGGCTTACGGATAATGGCGCGGGCCAGCAGCAGCCTGACGCGGACGGAACGCGGTACGTTCAGGCCTTCCGCCACCAATTCAAAGTCGTAGCCTTTCAGCTGTTCGGAAACCCAGTCAGACAATTGCGCTACACCGAAGGCCCACTGGATGCGGGCGAAGTCTACGTCCGGATGGCCAAGGCAGATGTTATCAATCATGGTACCGGGGATGATGCTCTCTTCCGGACTGTAATCCCCAATCACCTGGCGGAGCGAGCTCAGGTTGAGATTCCCCATGGGGGTATCATTGAACGTCAGCAACCCTTCGAAGTCCGTGTGCATTCCCGCCAGAAATTGAATCAGGGTTGAGCGACCGGAGCGGTTGTAGCCCGCCAGGCAGACGCGTTCGTTGGCGGCGATTTTAAAATCAATGCGCTTAATGGCCTCGATCCCACTCTCGGGGTAGGTGTAAGCCAGGTCCGTTGCCCCGACGGACATACCCTGCCCGGTATCAATGGCGGCGAAGGAAAGATCTCCGCCTACTTCCAGCTCCAAATCAGTGATGTTGCTCAATTTTTCCACCCCGGTAATGGTATCGTAAACCACGTCTAAGGAAAAAATGAGTTTTTCAGCGGAACTGAGAATGGAGAGAATCACGATTTCTGCCGCTACGAACTGGCCGATATTTATCTGGTTGTCGATAACCAGTTTACCTCCCAACAACAGAAAAAAGGCGGTGACCAAAGCCTGGAAAATGATTAAGCCTCCGTAATGAAGCAGCAAAATCCGGAAGTGGGAACGCCGGGCTTCCAGGTAGCCGGTGAGGAGGTCATTTGTTTTACGCATGGTGAGCCGCTCTCCGCCCGCCAGTTTAAAGGTATTACTGGCCCGGCCAATATCCTCCAGCCAGCCGGCCACCTGGTACTTGTACTTGCTTTCCTTCAGGCTGGTATCGAGTCCCGTAGGTGCAATCAGCCGCATAATCAGAAAGAGTAAGACCGCCAGGACGGCACCAAAGATGGCGAAGAAGGGATGGTAAAGGGATACCAGGACCAACCCGAAAATGATTTGCATTACGGCACCACTGAAATCGAGCAGTATTTTGGGCAACCCCTTCTGCACCGTAACCGTATCAAAGAAGCGGTTTACGAGCTCCGGAGGATAATGTAACCGGAATGCACTAAGCTTGATTCGTGGTAAGCGGTAAGAAAATTCGAACGCCGCCCGGGTAAACAAACGCCGTTGCAAGGTTTCCGCAATGACGTACTGCATTACCTTCAACACCCCTACCATGACACTGGCTCCGGTAACGATGGCCACCAGAACAACCAGAGAGACATTAAAACTACCTCCCGCAATCAGGTTGATGATGGCCTGTACGCCCAGGGGGCCAACCAGCGCCAAAACGCCAATCAGTACTGCGTATAAGTAAATGTACCCGATATCTTTGCGATCCGGCTTCAGCAGAGCCAGAAATTTCTGTAGTGGAGACTTTCTCGTTTCACTCATATCTTTGTCAGCTAAAGACAACAACTTCGATAGTAATACTTTTACTTAAAATAAGTTTTACTACTTTTGAATAATTATGGCAATACAAGTAAGAATTCTTCCTGCTCCACAGCTATCCTTACGCGATCCTCAAGATACTGAATTGGGTCGTCGCATTCTTAAACATGCGATTATCCTTTTAGATGAACTTGGACTGGAAGGATTTACTTTTAAAAAGTTAGCCGCTGAGTTAGGCTCTGCGGAAGCTAGCATTTATCGCTACTTCAGTAGCAAGCACCAACTGTTGCTTTACCTGGTAAGTTGGTATTGGGATTGGGTTCACCACCTGGTGAACCAGGCAGTTGCCGGAAAATTTACGGCAAAAGAACGGCTCAGGGCAGCGATTAAATCCCTGACCCAGCCTTTTATCGCTAACCCCGAAGTACCCTACATCGATGAAAAATTACTACATCAGGTAGTCATCAATGAAGGCTCGAAAGCCTACCACACTAAGGCTGTTGACCAGGAAAACAATAAGGGCCTCTTCCTGGGGTACAAAAACCTTACGGAGGAGATTGCCAATTTGCTGCTAGAAATTAAGCCTGACTTCCCCTACCCCAAAACATTTGCCTCCTCCTTATTTGAGATGGCGCACAACCATCCCTACTTCGCCGAGCACTTGCCTCGCCTCACGGACCTACCTAGTGGCACCAACCTTAGTGTGCGGCTGGAAGAAATGCTCTGGTTCTGGGTAGCTAAGCTACTGGAGTTCGAACACTAATTTTTTAAATTCGTATGAACAAATCCATACCGGGAATGTCTTTTACCTTGTGAAAGCATTACTTTCAAATAAATGAGTTCATCTACCTTTACTACCCGTAAAGGTTCTTTGTTATCTACCACCCACCACTTATGTCTAAATCTACCAGCTCTCCCTCACTATTCAGTAACTGGAAAAACGACCTGCCTGCAAGTATCGTCGTATTCTTTGTTGCCCTACCCTTGTGTCTTGGCATTGCTCTTGCCAGTGGTGCGCCCTTGTTTTCCGGTCTCATTGCCGGGATCATCGGCGGTGTTGTTGTAGGGGCACTGAGTGGCTCACAAATTGGGGTCAGTGGTCCCGCAGCGGGTTTGGCGGCTATTGTACTCACGGCCATCGGCAGCCTGGGCGGGTACGAGAACTTTCTGCTGGCCGTCGTCTTGGGCGGAATAATTCAGATTGTTTTTGGAGTCCTGAAAGCTGGAGTGATTGGTTATTATTTCCCGTCCTCCGTAATTAAAGGTATGTTGACCGGCATCGGCATCATCATTATCCTGAAGCAAATCCCGCACTTTTTTGGTTGGGATCAGGATCCGGAAGGAGATCTTTCCTTCTTTCAGATTGACGGTGAAAACACCTTTTCCGAATTATTTAATGTCTTTGAAAACATCAGTCCGGGAGCAACGATAATCGCTTTTGTAAGTCTCGGTATCCTGTTGTTATGGAGCCAGGTACTGAGTAAGAAGGGCAAAATTTTCACCCTCATTCAGGGACCTTTGGTAGCCGTTGCTGTTGGTATCCTCTTTTACCTTTTCACCAGGGATAACGAAACACTTGCTATTGCTGATGAACACCTGGTGGCCGTCCCCATTCCTACGGATTTCTCCTCTTTCCTCGGCCAGTTCAGTATGCCGAACTTTGGCGCTATCACCAACCCTGCTATCTGGGTGACTGGCTTTACCATTGCCCTGGTGGCGAGTCTGGAGACTTTACTCTGTGTGGAAGCTACCGACAAACTGGATCCCGATAAACGGGTAACGCCCACCAACCGGGAATTACTGGCCCAAGGTACCGGTAATATCATCTCCGGCATGATCGGTGGTTTGCCAATTACCCAGGTAATCGTCCGTAGTTCGGCTAACATCCAGTCCGGAGGTAAAACCAAGTTCTCCGCCATTTTCCATGGCCTTTTGCTGTTAGTCTCCGTGATTCTCATTCCCGGATTGCTCAACATGATCCCACTTTCCGTGCTGGCCGCCATTCTCTTGATCGTAGGCTTCAAACTGGCCAAGCCAAGTACCTTCGCCGCCATTTACAAGACGGGGCCAAAACAGTTTGTCCCCTTCATCGTCACGGTACTCGGGATCATCTTTACTGACCTCCTGATCGGAATCGCCCTCGGTTTGCTGGTAGGCATCGTCGTAATCCTCTGGAAGAGCTACCAGAATTCTCATTTCCTCCACATCGAAGACAAAAGCGACGGCCGGCATAAGACAAAAATGACACTGGCGGAACAAGTCACCTTCTTCAATAAAGGTGCTATTCTGAAGGAATTAGACAGCCTTCCTAATGACAGCTACCTCGAACTGGACGTAACCAAAACCACGTACCTTGATTACGACGTAATTGAAATTCTGGAAGACTTCGTCAGCAAGGCCAGAGACCGAAACATCGACATTCGCCTCATTTCGCAACGGGGAACGGTGGATAACCCGAAGAGTTACCTCGAGTTCTTCGATCTTGCACCAGCTGCCGCCGCCCATTAGGGGCCTTAGCAAAGGTCTAATTTCAGGACTGGCTGTTCAATTTCGTTATGCACTGGTCCGTTATGATTATAGGCCTTTAAAAATAGTTTAGTAGTCGAAACTGAAAAGGACCAGTCAGGTCCCGTAAGTGCTTCTCGTTTGGCAGCCCTGCCGGGGGCCTTCTTTTGATGGGCAAAAGAAGGAAAACCCCTGGCCTGTTATGGTAAAACCTTTGGCGGTGTCCCCGGCTGATCACTATACCTAAGCCGGAGTGGTTTGGGACAATTAGCGCGTAGCTAGCGTGGTTGCTGATGAGGCAAAAAACGTAGGCGAAGCCTTAGCTTC
>JAUIIF010000192.1 GCA_030431945.1 Bacteroidia bacterium
GATTTCTCCATTGCTGCAGGTACGGTATTGCCCGTTCATGAGCACCCGCACGAGCAAACATCGACCGTACTCGAAGGCCGTTTTCGCTTTCAGATCAACGGTGAAGAACGTATCCTGCACGCTGGCGAAGTAGCCGTAATCCCGGGCAATACACCCCACTGCGGGGAGGCACTTACGGATTGCCGGATTCTTGATGTCTTCGTACCGGCACGCGAAGACTACAAAGTTTAAAATGGACCTCTTTACCCTGGGCCAGGTTCCGGAAACGTGGGGAGAGATTACCGCACCCGCCGGGGTGCAAATAAGACCCTACCAAACCTCGGTACCACTCTTTAACGTCGATGCCGTTCTGATTTTTGCGGGCGCGGACGCAGGTGCCAGGGAGTTGTTCCTCCGGAGTGGCCGGCCGGTCATCGATTTTACCCGGGAGGACTTTGATCCGCAGCTGTTCGGGACGGTGTACCTGCCCCGGCTGGAAGCAAAGGCGCGCACCAATTACCGGCCCATTGATTGCAATTTCTACGATAATTTTGAAGCAGCCATTGTCACCAGGCGAGTCGTACAGCTGATCGTCCTGGACCCCTTCGGAGCCGAGGTGGAACTGACCACCAGGCTGAAGGATTTAACAACCCGGCTGACGGAAGAATTTGTTCAGCTGGAGTCCGGTGCCTGGCTGCGCCTGGATCGTATTGTGCGCGTCGACGGCGTACCGGCGGGGGAGAGTTGCCGGTTTTGACCACCTGCTTAAGTTGGCCTGGCCTCAAGGGGCCTGCCTGGTGTTTTTCCGGCATTTTGCCGGGCAGTTATCCCTGCTGTTCCCTTCTGTTACTGCACCCGCGTTCGCGCAAAAAATGTCAACTTCTCCCCTGCAGCCTTCTATTTGCAGGGATAAAAACGGAATTCAAACCTTAAAAGATGAAAATTAGACCTCAGTTGTAAGGCAAGGCGGGTTCTTTGCCAATATTAATTCACTAGAAGGTCGAAACGTGCAGCTAAAATACATTTTCATTGCCTTAGCCCTGGCTTTTTGCCAATTGGCAGGCGCGCAACATAACGTAACGGGAACGGTAAAGGATGATACCGGAGGCCCGCTTCCCGGCGCAACCATAAAAATCAAGGGCGGTACTTCCGGCACGGTATCAGATAATGATGGAACCTTTAGCCTTACGGCGCCGGAAAAGAGCAGTGTTTTGCTCGTGTCCTTCCTGGGCTTCGAAGCCCGGGAGATTCCCCTGCGGGGACGTACCGAGGTAGAGGTTGTCCTGGGGGACAACCCTGAATTACTCGAGGAAGTCGTCGTCGTAGGATACGGCACGGTACGCAAAAGTGACCTTACCGGATCGGTCTCTACGGTCGAGGTGGAAGATCGGGTTGCCAGGCAGTCCAGTACGGTAGACCAGTTGCTCCAGGGGCGTGCTGCCGGCGTACAGGTGACGCAAAACGGCGGAACACCCGGTGGAGGCATCAGTGTCCGCATCAGGGGAACCAACAGCCTGCGGGGCAATAATGAGCCACTATACGTCATCGATGGGGTGATCATTTCCTCCGCGGGGGAAGACGTGGCTCCGGCGGGTGGCGTAGGCAACTCCGGCCAGGAAGCACAGAACGGGCTCAACGGGATCAATCCCCGCGATATTGAGAATATTGAAATCCTGAAGGATGCTTCGGCCACGGCCATTTATGGTTCCAGAGGGGCCAATGGTGTTGTCTTGATCACCACCAAAAAAGGAGAAGGTGGAAAGGCAAAGATTAATGCTTTTGTGACGACGGGTTTTCGGGACGTAACCAAAAAGTACGATGTACTGGATGGGGTAGACTATGCACGTTACCGGAATGAAGC
Organism: Bacteroidia bacterium; assembly: GCA_030431945.1. Classification (GTDB taxonomy): domain Bacteria; phylum Bacteroidota; class Bacteroidia; order Chitinophagales; family Saprospiraceae; genus Neolewinella. The sequence continues at coordinate 1,841 of JAUIIF010000192.1, forward strand.
CGCCCTGGCGGTAGGGAATAACGTTGATTACCAAATAGTTGGTGATCAGGTGTTTGCCATCAACAATGATGGCGGTCGTCGTTCAGTATCAGCACGGCCCGCTGATCTGCGTAACTGGCAGGATGAAGTTTACCAGACGGGTACCAATCTTAACTTTGGCGGGTCCGTTTCCGGCGGGAATGATCAGGGGAATTATTACCTGTCTGCCGGGTACAACGACCAGCACGGAATCGTGAACAACTCCCGTTTTCAGAGCGGTGACATGCGGCTTAACCTCAACCAGAAGTTAAATGATAACCTGCAGGCAGAGGCACGTTTCAGTGCATTCTATGCCGGTTCCGATTTCGCGGAAGCTGGAGACCTGGTGGGGGGCAACTCCAGCTTTATTCGCAACCTACTCAACTTTAATCCCGTCGTTACTAATGAAGTTGACGATGACGTCGAGGACCTGGGGAACTCCAATCCTTACGCCTGGGTGAATGACTTTGCGGACATTTCCAAGGAGGCCCGCTACATTGGCTCCCTGGCATTTACCTACCAATTGCCGCTTAAAGGACTGAGTTTTCAGACCAAGGCCGGGGGAAATATTCGCAATAAGGACCGCCGGCGGTTTTACGGACTGACCACTTTCCAGGGGGCGAATGCCAACGGTGCGTTGCAGATGTCTACCCTGGAAATTAAGGCGTACCAAATCAATAATGTGTTGCGCTTCAACCGTGGATTTAAAGGTCGGCACCGCATTAATGCCATTGCCGGGGTAACGTACGATGTCCGGAATTCAGAAGGAACCATTTATGCCGTCGAAGATTTTGTCACTACGCAGTTGACTACCCAACAACCATTTTTGGGCCAGGTAATTACGACGCCGCTTTCCATTCAGAGAGCCGACCAGCAAATATTCTCCGTGCTGGGCCGCATCAACTACACGTTTAACGATAAATACACCCTGACGGCGAGTGTCCGCCGGGATGGTGTCTCCAAATTCGCGCCCAATCAACGGTACGGTACTTTCCCATCCTTTGCCGCTGCCTGGCGGGCCGTGGACGAAGCATTCATCAGTAACCTGGAGGTATTCTCAGAATTGAAATTCCGCGCTGGCTGGGGCCAGATCGGTAACCACGGAATCGGTGCCTACGGAACTCTCTCGAACTACGGCTCAAATCCCAATATACTTTATGGCACGCCTACTAACGGGACCAGCGTACCGGTGGTTCTGAACAACATCGCTAACCCGGAACTTACCTGGGAAACTACCGAGCAGACAAACTTTGGTGTCGATTTCGGATTCTTCAAAAACCGATTCTCCGGGTCCGTTGATTACTACGATAAAACGACAAAGGACCTTTTACAGAATATTCCCATCCCGGAGTCTTCCGGATTCAGTAACCTGCTCATCAACCGGGGGACCATCAACAATCGGGGCGTAGAACTTACGCTGCAAGCGGTCCTGGTGGACAGTAAGAAGGTTGACTTCAGCATCGGTGGAAACATTGCCTTTAACAAGACCCGCATCGAGAACCTGGGAATACCGCTGGACCTCATCCTTGTCGACGATACCTATGAGCAGCGGTCTTACTACCTCGGAGACAATATCAGCCGGGGCAGCATCTTCAAACATCCGGCCAATATTTTCATTGAGGGTGAGGAGAGTGGCCTTTTTTATGGCTTCGAAAGTGCTGGGATTTACCAAGCGGGTGATGACCTGATTGGAAATGCCCAGGTTGGTGATCTTCGCATCGTTGATCAGAACGGAGATGGAATAATTGATAACCAGGACCGAAAGGTAATTGGAAACCCTAATCCCGATTTGTGTACGGCATGAACCTGTCCTTGCAGGTGGGGAGCCTTTCTCTGAGTGCCCTGTTTAGTGGTGTTTATGGCAACGATGTCATCAATGGTAATCTGCTCCAGATCGGGAATGCCGAAGGGACGCAGCGGAATATTTTATCTGCCGCCTACCACAATGCCTGGCGGCCGGAGGCCCCGGGTAATGAATTCGCTCGGATTGGGTACACCGAAGAGGCCGCCATTGCCATTTCCGACCGCTACGTGGAAGACGGCAGCTTTCTGCGCCTGGCCAACTTAACCATTGGTTATGATCTACCCCTCGAGAAGGGCGTTTTCAGGGGCGTGAACGTCTACGTTTCCGGTCAGAATTTACTGACTTGGACGGCCTACAGTGGGTATGATCCGGAAATCACCAGCTTTCAGTACACGGGCCTGATCAACGGAGTAGACTGGAATACTTCCCCGAACGCCCGTAATCTTCTTTTAGGACTAAACTTTAACTTCTAATCAGCGATCATGAAATTCACAAAATTAATATTCCTGTTAAGTCTTGGTCTGCTGGCTCAAACCTGTAACCTTGATGAAGACCCACCCTTTCTCGACGATACCATCTACAGTACACCACAAAGTGCGATGGCGGCTCTGAGGGGAATTTACCAGAGCCTGACAACCTATGGTGCCCAAGAGCAACGATTTTTTGTCATTAACGGATTCTCAGGGCATTTCAATACCCGTAAGAACGGAGGGAACGTAAGCAACGTTAACAATGCTAATCTTTTTTCCTTATGTCCGATTCAGGACCGGGATGCGGAGAGCACCTGGGGAGGATTGTACCAGGTTGTCGCCCGGGCCAATGCTGCTATTGCCGGCACCGAAGTAGTGGATAACCCGGTTACGAATGACGAGCGGTTGTTCAACGATATTGCCGGGCACGCCCACTTCATGCGAGCCTACGCTTACTTTTCCCTGGTCCGCCTCTGGGGGGATATTCCTCTGTGGTTGCAACTTCCGGCCACGGGCCAAACAGACAAGGCCAAATCACCCGCCCGGGAGGTTTACGCACAGATTATTCAAGATGCCGGGCGTGCCGCAGAGCTCATGAACAGTTCCGCCGGAAGCGGATTCCCCCGGGCTGAAGCAGCCAGTATGCTACTGGCTAAGGTGTACATGACGATGGCTACGGCCCCGGTCGACCTGCGCGTGACCCCACTCGCTGATGAAGCCTATTGGCAATTAGCGTACGACGAAGCAAAGAAAGTTTACGGCGAGTACCAGTTGGTTCAGGATTATGGGAGCCTCTTTACGGTAGCAGGCGAAAATTCCACCGAATCCATCTTTGAACTGCAAATTAGTCAGGATGCCGCAAATTCTCAGATGGGCAGAAACTATACCCCCGCAAAGTACAAACCCGCCCAGCACTTTGGTTGGTTTTCCGTACACGCGGGCTTCTACGACCAGCACGCTGCAACTTATCCTGGCGACCCCCGCCTGGAAGCGACGTATCTCTACGAATACGACCGGGTAGATAACGGGGCAACGGTGCGCGTATACCCGGCCAACGAAAACCGGAGCTCCTACGGAAATGCACACCCTTTCTTTTTCAAATTTGCGGAAAAAGACCGGACGAGCACCAACCAGTATGGAAGTCAGAATATCGTCGTTTACCGGTACGCAGAATTGTTGCTGATGCTGGCAGAAATCAGTAATGAACTCCAGAACGGAGAACAACTGGGGTATGTAACTGAGGTGCTTGATCGCAGCGGTTTGCAACCACAGGCATCGTTACTGGGAGACCAGGCTGCCTTCCGGGATGCCATCATGGACGAGTACCGTTTTGAGCTCTTGGGCGAGGGGGAAGATGCTCACCGTAATCGTCGGCGGGGCTTTCAGTTTTTCCTCGATGACGTTATCCTGCCGCACAATAACCACCCGCTCTTTGACCCCAACGTCGATCTGAAGTTGAGCACCGATCCTGAAAAGGTGATGCTACTTCCCATTCCCCAGTCGGAAATCAATACTAACCAACTTATTAACGGGTAACCTCCGGAACTACTCCTTCCGGCAAAAAGGTAAGCCTGAAAGTAACCGGCTGAATAAATTCTACTCTCCCTGCTCAACGGGCGAATTGCGGTATCCCTTCAGCGCTATTCCTGATGGGTGAGCAGCACCCGCTACATAAAAATTATCATGCAACAACTAAATAACCGGAATTATTTCCCCGTACTACTGGCCCTGCTTTTTCTCTTCACCGCCTGTGGAGAAGAGCGTTTCGGCCTGGATTATTCCGACTACGACACGCCGACCTTAAATGACAACGACGGCGCCGTCCTTTACCAGGACCTGACCACCTTCCCGGTGCTGGAAAACATCATGACGGCCCCGCCTACCTTTGAATACGCGGCGGAATATGGTTTCCTGATCGATACGGTTAAGGCCTCGGCCGGCAGTACGTTTTCCCCTAACAGATTTCAGATTGACCGGGAAACGGGGGGGATCAGTTACGACAACACTAACGGCTCTTTGTCAAACGGAGAATATGTAATCTCGGTGTACGTGCAAACCACTGCGGGCCTGGTTAGCTACACTGATGCCGTAAGGATAACCGTGGGGGAAGTCCCTGTAACCCTATCCGTGGATAATGCAGTCGTGGATGCCGGTAGCCTGGAGCAGGGCGTAATTGCTACGGTAGCTTATACTGACAATACAACAGAAGGATTGGTTACCGAAGTGACGTTCTCGCTCGCGGGGAGTCCTGAAAACTTTGTTATCGACGAAATGACGGGGGTGATCAGCAAGACCGGTGCCTTAAGCGAAGGGCCCCGGTTGTTATCGGTACGCGCAGCGACCAACCTTGGCTCCGTGACTGCAGAAAACCTGGTAACCGTAAATGTCGGAGCCTCCCCAACCATCAGTTACCTGCAGCAGGACGGGGTAACGCCCCTGACAACGGTAACCGTATCCCCTTTTACCGCCTATACTTCTGCCACGCCAACATTGACGGGCATGAATGCTGCCAGCTGGATGGTCGATCTTCCGGCAGACCTCAGCTCTTTGATGAACGAATTCACCATCGGGCCAGACGGTGCCGTGTCCATTAACGAAAACTCCGGTCTTCCCGAAGGAACCTACCTGATCGGGGTGACGGCCACCAATCCGGCGGGGGTCTCTCTGTCCTTCCCTGATGTATTCGCCCTGGTGGTTGAGTTCCGTTGGGAACCCTTACTGACGGACCTGCTCAATAGCGACGAAAATGGAGTGTTGCCCGAAGAAGCTTATCCCGGCCTATGGAATGGTTATGACCTTGACGGAGAGGCAACCAATGGTTGGCAAAAAGTAGCGAACGTCGGCGGTGGTAACTTTTCCGGCATGCGTCGCTTTAACCCCGGCACCCTGGATGCCTCCCTGACCAGAACCATCGACCTTACCGGGGTGCAGGCACTGCGGATCTCCTTCGGAGAACTCATTGGTTACGGCGGGGCCTTTACGAACCGGTACGCCCGGGAACTCTATTTCGGTGAGACGGTCGCCGGATTGGAGTCCGGCAATTTTGTAGCCAGTGAATGGAATACCCTCATCGCCGCTGACGGCCCCTGGTTGGACGTCAACTGGAATATGGGAAATGGTCCGGAAAACCTCTATGATCCCCTCGAAATAGACCTCAGTCAAATATCGGGTAATACGTTGTACCTGAATTGGCGTCTCTTCTCCAGGGATGTAGCCGCAGGCAACCAGAACGGTCAGTGGATTATTACTCAGCTGATTGCCGAACGCGCCGCCGTTTTTGCGGCCGAAGAAGGGTAGGACAGCAGGGTAGTAGGAAATAGAAAAACCAAATAACCTAATTGCTTTTTAAGCCCCTTTCATCACTCCCGCAATGATCCCTTTACCATGAAATATTCGCTTTTTCTGCTACTCTTAACCTTGCTCGGCACCAGCGTCCGCGCCCAGCAAGCCCAGCCGCATAACATTCTGATGATCGCCGTGGATGACTTGAAGCCCCTCATCGGGGCCTACGGAGATGACTATGCCATTACGCCGAATATTGACCGGCTGGCGGCCCGGGGCATCACTTTTACCAATGCCCATTGCCAACAAGCAGTTTGCGGCCCTTCGCGGGCGAGCTTATTAACGGGGTTACGGCCGGACCTGACCAGGGCTTGGGACCTGGAAACCCAAATACGAGCCGAAAACCCTATGATTATCACCCTGCCGCAATTTTTAAAAGCAGCGGGATACCGTACCATGGGGATGGGCAAAATGTTTGATCCCCGCAGTGTGGAC
>JAUIIF010000193.1 GCA_030431945.1 Bacteroidia bacterium
CCGGGTTGAACTGGAGGATGCCAGTAACGAAAACCTGCGCCCCAACCTGCGCGCAGAACTGTACGTCATCACGGACCGCCGGCAGGAGGTCCTGCGGGTAAAGAACGGTCCGGCGTTCCGGGGCGGCAAACGCCAATCGGTCTTCGTTGTCCGGGGCACGGAAGCTGTACGTACTGAAGTGATGACGGGCATCCGTAACGGTGACTACGTGGAGATTCTCAGCGGACTGCAGACCGGGGACAAAATCGTGATTTCGGATACCGAAGAATATGACCGCATGAGCGCACTGCAGCTGAAGGAATAAGCTGGCCGGGCCACCTCCTTTTCCTTCACGAATAAAAACATCACCAGCCATGACGCAGCCTTCAACAACTACCACGCCTTTAATTCCCCGTCCATCCTCAGCGTGGACGGGCGAGCGGACTGGTCCGGGAAAGCCCCGTTTTACCCGGCTGAAGAACGGTGCTTTCCGGGTAGCAGCCCTGCTGTTACTCCTGTTTTGCTTCCTGTCTTTCCCCGGCACCGGCGTCCGCGCCCAAACGAATGTGACCCTGGAGATGCTGCAGGAGCAGGCCGCACAAAGTGCCATCGAAGTACTGATAGCTCAACAGCAGCTCACGGCCGCCAAACTGGAACTTCAGGGCTTTAACGCCGGCTTGAAGCCGCGGTTGGACCTGGTGGCCAACCTCCCGAATTACTTCCGGACAAGCACGGAAGTCACCCAGGACGACGGCACGGTCGCCTTCCGGGAAATAGAGCTGAACAACTCCTTCGTCGGCCTTTTTGCCAGCCAGCGCGTAGCCGGTACCGGGGGCACCTTCACCCTCGAAAGCCGCCTGCAACGAACGGACAACCTGGTACAAGACAACAAATTTTACAACGGTGCCCCCATCCGCCTTTTTTACCGTCAGCCCATCCTGGCCTTTAACCCCTGGAAGTGGGACCGCCAGTTGCTTCCCCTGGCGCAGACCGTCAGCGAACGCGAGCTCACCGCTGCCCGCGCAGAGGCAGCACTCCTGGCTACGGATCGCTTCTTCGACCTGGTCAGCGCCGACCAGGAACGCCGTATCGCCGAAACCAACAAAGCGGCCAATGAACAACTGTACAAGGTGGCCAAAGAACGCTACGAACTGGGCAAAATCAACCGGGGTGACCTCGTCCAGCTACAGCTCGAACTAACCAGTGCCGAGCAAAACCTGCTGCGCTCCGAGCGGTTGGTGGCTGCTGCCTCCGCCGCTATTTTCCGGCTGTTGGGCCGGCCATACCAAAAAGAATTGCTGCGCCCGGAACTGCCCACGACCGAAGTGGCGGCCGAAATTGAAGTGGCGGAAGCCCTCAATCGCATGACCAACCGCCGCCCGGAGATTCTGGCGGCGCAGCAACGGGCGCTGCTGGCCGAGCGGGAAGAAGACCGCGTTCGGCGGGATCTGGGCCCACGCATCGATATCGAAGCGGGCTTCGGTTTCGTCCGTAACGACGCAGAACTTGCCCCCATCTACCAGGACCCGCAAAACGAAAGAATCCTGAGCGTCAACCTCTCGCTGCCCATCCTGGACTGGGGGCAACGCAAAGCACTGACCAAACGGGCAGCCTCCGAACGCGAGGTGGCGGAAGAGGTAGCCCGCCGCACCGAAATGAACCTGGGGACCGAACTGGTACAACTACTGGAACAGTGGCGAACGGTACAGGAAGAACTGCGGCTGGCCACCGAAATCCGGGACCTGGCGAACGAACGTTTCCGGATCAGCCAGGAAAGCTATACCCTGGGGGCAATCCCGTTGCCCCAACTGACGCTGGCCCAGCAATTCCGTGATCAGAATACCCGCGCCTACGCCGAGACCCTACGCGCCTACTGGTTTACCTACGCCCGACTGGCGCGGTTGACGCTGTGGGATTTCATCAACAACAAACCGCTGGGCGAATAACCCCCGCCCTTCCTTCTCCCAATTCCCCAACTGACCGTTTCTCCCGATTTCCTGAACCTCACTCACCAAAACACTTTTCTCCATGACCGCCGCCTCCACCACTTCTCCCACTTCCAAAACGCCTGCGGGCACCGCTATGATTGAGATCAGCAACGTAAGTAAAGCTTACCGTACCGACACCATCGAGACTTTGGCCCTCCAGAAGATGAACCTGACGGTAGCCTCCGGCGAGTTCCTCAGCATCATGGGCCCTTCCGGCTGTGGCAAGTCCACACTACTCAACATTATGGGCCTGATTGACGAGCCTACTGAAGGCACCGTTAGCCTGGCGGGGCACAAAATCACCAGCTACAACGGTACGGACATTGCCCGTTTCCGGAACGAGCAACTCGGATTTATTTTCCAGAGCTTTCACCTGATCAATGACCTCTCGGTCGTTGACAACGTAGAGCTTCCGTTGCTGTACCGCAAAGTTGGTTCCCGCGAACGCCGCCGCCTCAGCCTCGAAGCCCTCGAACACGTAGGCCTGAGCAACCGGGCGACCCATTTCCCCAATCAGCTTTCCGGCGGTCAGAAACAGCGGGTGGCGATTGCCCGGGCCATTGTCGGCCGGCCCAACATCATCCTGGCGGATGAGCCCACGGGTAACCTGGACAGCCATATGGGCGACGAGATCATGGACATCCTCCTGAAGCTCAATTCCGAGCTTGGTACCACCATCGTTATGGTCACCCACGACGAGCGCATGGCCCGCAAGACCCACCGTTTGGTCCGGCTGAGCGACGGAGAAAGGGTAAGCTAACCACCTCCGCGTCCTCCACCGCTCCCGATTGATCACCCTTAACCGGACCACCATGTTCAAGAATTATCTCCTCCTTTCCCTGAAAGTACTGAAGCGTAAGCCGTTTTACACTTTCATCAGCCTTTTCGGCATCAGTTTTACGCTGACGATCCTGATGCTGATTACTTCCCTTTTTGATGCCACCCTGGGTAACAACCAGCCCCTGACGCACCGCGATCGCCTCGTGATCGCCCCTTCCCTGGAGCGTACCCGTACGGAAACAGATACGATTCTGGCCGTAGATACCCTGCAACTTAAAGACGGGACGTTCCGCCTGGACAGTACCTATACGTACGAAGACGACATAGTGTCTACCTCCAACGGGCCAATGAGCTACAACTTTGCCGACAAGAACCTCCGCAACTTTGAAAACGTGGAACACTACGCTTTTTACAGTGATGGGAACCACATTGATGGTTATCTGGACGGGCGTAAATACTCTTTTCAGGCGTATTACACTACGGCAAGCTACTGGGATGTTTTTGACTTCAGCTTTCAGTTCGGCGGTCCCTTTTATCAGGAAGACGAAGATCAGGCGACCAAAGTAGTCGTCATCACGGATAAATCGGCGGAGGCTTATTTCGGCGTGGCCGATGCGTCCGTGATCGGTCAGGACATGATGCTGGGAGACGAAGTTTTCCGGGTACGGGGCATTATTGACCGGCCGTTGACGGACAGCCCCCTTTTTGCCGGTGATGTCTACATGCCCTGCACCACCCTGAACAACCGGGACCTCTCCAGCACGGAGTTGTACGGTGGTTTCAGCGCCGTTTTCCTGGCCCCCACCCCCGGCCAGCGTAGTGCCCTGCAGGAAGAGATCAACTTCATGTCGCAGAACTTCGAGATGCCACCAGACAGCTACCACGACGCCCTTGAACTTTTCAATTCCCCTTTCATCGAAGGGTACGCCCAGGGCTTGCTCAACGAAAGAGACCCGGACAAGGCAATGCGCCTGTTGTTTATTCCGATCGTGCTGCTGTTGCTCCTCTTCGTGGCTTTACCGTTGCTTAACCTGATCAACCTGAACATCGGCCGGGTCCACGAACGGAAATCAGAAATTGGCGTCCGTAAAGCCTTTGGCGCCAATGCCCGCGATATTCTTTACCAATTCATTTTCGAGAACCTGGTACTGACCTTTATCGGCGGAGCAATCGGGCTGCTGTTTGCCCTGGGCTTGATCTCCTACATCAACAAAAATGACATTCTGGGCATCACCCGCCTGTCCTATTCTACCGAAGTCTTTGTCTACTTCCTGCTGGTCATCATCTTTTTCGGTTTCCTGTCGGGTATTCTCCCGGCCTACCGGATGAGTCGGGCGAACGTGGCCGAATCGCTCCGCTAACCCTTCCCCCTTACCCTTCCCTCACCCGTAAAATAAAAGATTATGCTCAGTCACTTACTCAAATTGATGTGGAATAAGCGCCGCGCCAACAGCATGATTTTCCTGGAAATCCTGCTTGCCTTTATCGTCCTGTTTGGCGTGTACGGCTTCATTGCCTACAACCTGGATCGCTACAGCTCTCCCCTGGGTTTCAGTTATGAACACAGTGTTGGCGTCCGGTTGGATTTTGAGGACGACCTGGACTCACTGGTCGTCCTTGATCTGCAGGAAAGAATCCGTACGGAACTGCTTGATTTGCCCGAAGTAGAAGCGGCTACGTGGATCGGGCCGGTAAACCCGTTCGGTGGTTCCACCTGGCACACCGGCAACGAAATTGACGGCCAGCTGATCAGCACCCAGATGATGTTCGTCGACAACCACTTCGCCGAAACGGCAGAGGTCACCCTGGCGGACGGTCGTTGGTTTACCGAAGAAGATCTGCTGGCGAAGTACCGCCCCATGATCGTGAATCAGGAGTTCAAGGACCGTTACTTCCCCGGTGTTGCATCGGTCGTAGATTCTATTTTTGACTTTAGCGGCAGCGAACACATCATCGTCGGGATGACCGGCGACTTCAAGTACAAAAGCAACTTCGCCGAAAACTACCCCCTTTCCTTCTTTCCGCAGGCAGATCGTCTGGACCAGAACGAACCTTTCGAAATGATGATTCTTCGTCTGCAGCCCAACAGCCTGGCGCAAGTAGAGGAGTCCATCTACAAATTACTGGTCGACAACACCAAAAACCCGGACGTTGTCATCTGGGACATGGCCAAAGACCGGCGTAAAGCCAACCGCTCGATCGTCATCCCGATGGTTATCCTGATTGTCATTTCCGCCTTCTTGCTCATCAACATTGCACTCGGCCTGTTCGGGGTGCTGTTCACCCAGATTAATCGCCGCCGGGCGGAGATCGGCTTACGGAAGGCCATGGGCGCTACCCCGGGACAAGTTACCGCTCAGTTCATCCTGGAAGTTGTCCTGGTTACGGGTGCCGGTCTGCTCGTAGGTACCTTCTTCGCCATCCAGGTTCCGTTTCTGGAGTTGCTGCCGATTCCCGGCAAGTTCTTTTACTTCGGCATCGGCGCGGCAATTCTGACGATCGTACTCATTGTACTCCTCTGTGCCTTTATCCCCAGCCGGCAGGCCGCAGGCCTGCATCCGGCGGACGTTCTGCACGAAGGATAAAGCCACTCGGCAGGTGGTGAGTAGTACGGTAGCGGGGCAGGCGGCGACAAGGTTCCGCTTCCCCCTGCTGCCACTCCTCCTCACCCCCTGCCTGACTTTAACCCGTTCAGCAGGGTATTTACGCCCCCTGATTCAATCATTCAACAAATCAAAAACCGATGAGACCCGCAACCATTCTTTTCCTCCTCTTCTGCTGCCTGGGCACGGTAGCCGCACAGTCCTCCAAAATGAGTTCTACGGAAACCACGACAGAAGAAGGCTACCTGTTCAAAGTAAAAGTGAGCAAAAACCGCTTACCCGAACTGATGAAGGCCTACAATCAACTCACCAACCAGCCCGAAAACCGGAGGTTCTCGGGGGTGGCAACCCAGGAAAAAGAGGGCATCATCATTTCCCTCGACACCAGAAAGCAACAGCTGTACATTGAAACCGAGGCTACTGACGGCCCCGGGCTAACTGCTACCAAAGCTAAGGCAGACGTTGTTCGTAAATACCTGGGCGCTGCGGCCCCGCCACCGCCACCCGCCCCGCCGGTGCCGCACGGCCGGGGGTAGCCTCCGGAATGCGGAGGTGTACACTGGCAAAGCGTCACTTGTCCATCTCCCGGCGGATGACCACGAAGTGCCCGGAACGGAACCAGCCAGCCACTGAGTACTTTGCCCTCCCGTAGCAACCCTGCCCGCCTTACATTCGTCTTTCCAGCAGAAGTTAACCATTCTATGAACCACGCCATCCTGATTATCGACGACGACACTATGGTTGCCTCCAGCCTGGAGTTGCTGCTGAAGCGCTCGGGTTACCGGGCCTCCAGCGTACACCGGCCGTCGGACGCACTGCCGGCCATTGCGCGCGTTCAGCCCTCGTTGGTATTGCTGGACATGAATTTTTCGATTGATACAAGCGGGAAGGACGGCATGGGCCTGTTGCGGCAGATGCTGACAAAATACCCGGCGCTGCCCGTTATTCAGATGACGGGCTGGGCAACGGTACAGCTGGCCGTGGAAGGGATGAAGGCCGGGGCCCGGGATTTCATCGCCAAGCCCTGGGACAACCGGGAATTACTGAATGCCGTAGGTATTCAAATCGACAAATACCCCGCCGGGCATGACTTTTTGGGCGCGGACGCCGGTGCCGGCAAAGCAGAAACAGGAGCAGGCGACTCCCCCTTCGGCAATATCATCGGCAGCTCCGAAGGACTCACCAACGTTCTGGAGCAAGCCCGGCGCGTAGCGCCCACGCAGGCATCAGTCCTGATTACGGGAGAAAGTGGCACGGGCAAAGAACTCATCGCCGAAGCGATCCACGCAGCCTCCCAGCGGGCGGCACGTCCTTTCGTGGCCGTCAATCTCGGCGGCGTCCCGCCAGGCCTGTTTGAAAGTGAACTCTTTGGCCATAAGGCAGGAGCCTTTACCGATGCCAAAACCGACCGTAAAGGATGGTTTGAACTGGCCGAAGGGGGCACCCTTTTCCTGGATGAAATCGGGGATCTTTCCCCCACCGCCCAGGTTAAACTCCTGCGGGTTTTGCAGGAGCGGCAGTACGTTCGGCTGGGCGATAATAAAGTGCGTAAAACCGACGTGCGCATTCTCTCGGCAACGAGCCGTGACCTGGCGTCCATGGTTACCGCCGGCACTTTCCGGGAGGATCTGCTTTACCGGATCAACCTCATCCACCTGCACTTGCCACCACTCCGCGAGCGGCCGGCCGACATCCTTCCCCTCGCCGAGCACTTTCTGGGAGGGGCCAAACAGCGTTACGAGCGGCCGGCCCTGACCCTGGGCCGCGAGGCGGCCCGGTGGCTCCGCCAGCAGCCCTTCCCCGGTAACATCCGCCAGCTACAAAACCTCATTGAGCGTACGGCCATCCTGGCACCGGCCTCCGTCATCCAGGTAGCGGACATGGACCGGGGAGAAAACACCCCCAACAACAAAACCTTTGCCCCGGGTGGCATTACGCTGGAGGAAATGGAAATCCAAATGATCAAAATCGCCCTGGGCAGGAACGGCGGCGAAATCGCCGCCACGGCCCGGGAACTCGGGCTGACCCGCGCCGCCCTCTACCGGCGGCTGGAGAAGTACGACATCCGCCACTAAGCCAGTACCCCACGCAGCACCGCGGCCGTCCGTTCGGCCACCTGCTCCCAGCTGAAGTCTTCGCGCCGGCGCTTACCGTTTTCCACCAGGCCGGACGCCAGAAATGGTGTGGTGACCAAGGATACCAACCCTTCCGCCATGGCTCTGCTGTCCTCCGCCGGCACCAGCGTCCCCGCCCCCTGCAAAATATGGTTATCGGTGCTGACAACGGGGACCTCCGCCAGCCAGGCATCCAGGACCGTTTGCGGGAAGGCCGACGATAAAGAAACTTCCACCAGCGCCCGGGCGGAACTGACGACCTTGCGGCGCTCTTCCGGAGACAAAGCCGGTAAAAAGACAATATCCGCGCGGTACGCCGCACGGTCGCGCGCTTTACGCACGGTGCGTGGTGGCTTTTTGCCACCGGTTTCCACCAGCAGGCGTACCCGCTCCGGGCACCGCTGCCGAAACAGGTCATAAGCAGCCAGCAGGCGCTCCAGGTT
>JAUIIF010000194.1 GCA_030431945.1 Bacteroidia bacterium
CGACCAGCAGTGCCGTGCCTTCCGTAGCGCCGAGTGCGGCGTTTACTTCTTCGGCAGTGGTCAGGCCGGTAAAGCCGTGGGCCGTAAGGTCCTTGGCCATGGGAATCGTTAATTCAACGGGGTACATATTGGTAATTTTAATCGTTATGTTCGTGCAGCGAAACCAGTGGGGAATTCCTTGTCGTACGTCTGTACGTGAATTTTCACGCCGATCGCCGCATTTACCTACAATTGAGCCGCCGTTTTGGTTGGCTCCAGCTCTCAACCGATGTAACGCATGCGTTTAATTTCGTCGCTTTTTTTACTAAACAGTATTTTATTACTGCTGGCCTCCTGTACGGCCGACGTCTTGCCCGAGCCCGTGGCTTTACCTTGTGACGGGGAGACGCCTACTTACGAGGCCGATGTCCGCGAGATCATCGAAAGAACCTGCTCCTACAGCGGCTGTCACCTGGGCGGCGGCGGAGACATTTACGCCAATTACGCCGACCTGCTCCCGAATCTGGAAAGCGGCCTCTTCCGGCAGCGGGTCATCGACCGGAAAGATGATGCCGTCTTCGGGATGCCGCCCAACTATGCGCCGGCGGATCGGGAACAGGACCTTACCGAAGCGGAACTGATGACCATCACCTGCTGGCTGGATGCCGGCTTCCCGGAAGAGTAGGGGTGCCTTACCCTGCGCTCAGAAAACTTAACTTTGCAGCCTGCGTCCGCGCCCGAAATGCCAAGCAGGTACTTTCTGGTGAAAAAGTTCAGAAACCACCATCATGAAACAGCTCCTCTTTTTATTTTTTCTGCTGTCCTTTACGCTCTCTGCCCAGCGGGAGCGGGTCTACCGCACCTTTAAGGATACCCGGGTGGTGAACGTCCACAGTGTGGAGACGTTGCCGAAGGGTAAGCTGGACGTACGCATCAGCCACCGCTTCGGCGATATTGCCGGAGACAACGGCGGCTGGGCCACCTTCTACGGCCTGGAGACCGCCGAGGATGTCGCCATCGGCGCGGAATACGGGTTTACCGATAATTTCAACCTGGGCCTTTACCGCGCCAAAGGCGCCGGAGCAACGCCGGCCGGCAATGCCGGCCTCCGCCAAAACCTTAACCTGGTGACCAAACTGCGGTTCCTGCACCAGGAAAAAGAAGGCTTTCCCCTATCGGCCACCATCGTCGGTACGGCCACGATGAGTACCGCTCAGAAAATTGAGGGCAACGAAAACCTGATCCAGAGCTTCCCCAAGGGGGCACACCGAATGGCCTTCAACGGTGGTCTGGTGCTGGCCCGGAAGTTCGGTAATAACCTCAGCCTCCAGCTGATTCCTTCCGTTACCCACCGCAACCTGGTGCCCTTTGCCGGCGAAAACACCGTTTTCAGTATTGGAACCGCGCTGCGGTATCAGGTGAGCAAGGTCATGGCTTTCGTAGCCGACGGTACCCATACGTTCAGCAACACCATTACGGTCGACAATGGCTACAATGCGCCCATCGGCATTGGCCTGGAATGGGATACCGGCGGTCACGTTTTCCAGTTGAACTTTACCAATGCCACCGGCATTTTCGAGACGGATTACATTCCCTACACCACTTCCAGCTGGGGAGACGGAGAATTCCGGATGGGCTTTACTATTTCCCGCTGGTTTAATTTGTAGGGTAGTCAGGTGCTAAGGTAAGAGAGTAGTAGGCAGTACGGTAGGGGTAGTAGTGCTCCTGCAGACCAAGCGAGGCCCTTTCAGCAACTTTCCTACCTCCCCTTCTACACTACTACAGACCTTGAACTAAGTATTCAACAGCCATGAAATACCTTCTCCTGATTTTTCCTTTAACGGCCCTCCTGGCCCTGACCAGCCAGCCCGCGGTGCTGCCCGTGGTGGATGCCGACACCCCGGTTTACGAAGTGCTCCGGGCGCTCGGCGCTGCCGAGCGGGCCGACGTAATGGTACGGCCGGTTGCCGGTGCCTCCGCAGAACTTGGTCGGGCGCTGGTACTGGAAGGACGTTTGGGAGGGGGCGGGCAGCAATCTGCACACTTCAAGTGTACCAGTTGCCACAACGTCGTTCGTGAAGATCCCGTCCTGACGGCCGCCGACCCAACCGCCCGCCTCGCTTACGCTGTTGAAAACGACCTTCCTTTCCTGCCCGGTACAACGCTCTGGGGTGCCGTTAACCGGGAATCTTACTACAACGGCGATTACGAAAAAAAGTACGGCGACTTGGTCAAGAATGCCCGTCGCGACCTGCGGGGGGCTATCCAGCTATGTGCCACCGAATGTGCCCAGGGCAAGGCCCTCAGCGAGGTGGAAATGGAGTCGGTAGTAGCCTACCTGCACACCATTGGCCTTAAGCTGAGCGACCTGGATGACGGAGCGCCGAGCCTGGCGCTGATTAACCGGGCAATTGACCGCAAAGACGAGAGCCGGCCGGGGGTAATCGCTGCCCTGCAGTCCAGTTATCTGCTCGCCAGCCCCGCCACTTTCGTCTTGCCGCCCCAAGACCGGAAAACGGGCTACCCCGTAGCCGGCACGCCGGCACCCGAGAATGGACAGGCACTTTACGACCGGGCCTGCCTGCACTGCCACGAACAGCAGCGCTACAGTTTTTTCGACCTGGCTGAAAGTGAAGACAGCTACAGCTTCATGACCAAACACTTCCCGCGCTATACCCGCTATTCGACCTACCAGGTCGTCCGGTACGGCACCAGTCCGATTCCCGGAAAAAAAGCCTACATGCCTCACTATACCAAGGAGCGGATGTCTGATCTGCAGGTAGAAGAGTTACGGGCCTACTTGGCGCAAGGAGCCGTGAAGTAGGCTTATACTTTAAAGAAAATCCCCTTGCGATACAGGAAATAACATAGGTACCACATTATTCCCAGCGTTAAAAGGCCGGTAAAAATGGCAATCATCTCTGCAGAAAGGCCGAGTGGAAAAAGCAGACCGGTGGTCCAGATATCCGCAAACCCCGTCAGCCACTGGTGGCCGATTGTCTCCGCAAAGAGGTAAATAAAAATGGAATTGGCACCGACGACCATGAAGAAGGTTGTCCACCCCTTTATCCCCTTTACATCCACCAGCCAGTAAAAAAAGGCAAGCATTAGCAGGGCCCAGCCGCCGGCAGCAAAAACGAAGGAGCTGGTAGCAATCCGTTTGATAATGGGAGTAACCCCCATAACGTGCAGACCATAACCAATTGCCAGGCCGGTCAGGCCGGACAGCAGGAATATGCTGATCTTCCGCCCCGGCAGGGTTGGGGCCAGGAGTAACTGACCACAAAGTGCTCCCCAGATGGTATGGGCTGCGGTCGGCAGGCAATTGATGGTGACCCACCCGCCGCCATTATTAATCTTCCCCATTACCAGTAAATCAAACCAGGAACCGAAATTCTGATCTTTAACGAAGGGCGCAGCAGGATCATAGGTACGGTAAAGTATTTCGGTCAGCAACAGCAAAATCAACGACATTCCCAGTTGTACTTTCCACGGCAGGCGCATCAGCAGAAACGTAACGAGGATGGTAAAGGAGAGCTGAGTGAGGACGTTCCATAGCTCCCAGACCAGCGCCTGATTGTAAACACAGTGTAAGCCTACGCCGAAAAGAAAAAGCAACAGGCAGCGCCGCAGGATGTGGTAAAAAGCATCCTGCCAGCTATCTCCGCGTTGCCGCCTGCTGCGCAGCGAAAAAGGCATGGCTACGCCAACGATAAACATAAAAAACGGTTGGATCAGGTCCCAGAACCTGAGTCCGGCCCACGGGTGATGATGAAACTGCTCCATGATCCTGGAGCCGATACTTTCTTCCGGAAAATAGCCGGTAAAAGCCCGGTAAACCAATGCTGCTTCGGCCAGGAGGAGCAACATCGTCATTCCGCGATAAGCATCTAAGGAAAGAAGACGATTCGGTGGAGTGGGCATGATCAACGGACTGGGTGAGAAAAGAAAGATAGGACGAATTGACGCAAAGGGACAAGGCGTGGCAACCGCTCGTGCCGTAGCAATCTAATTGGTTCGCTGCGGAACCCCTTCCTGCTGGCCTTGTTTTAGGTGGTCCCGCCTAAATTAGGGGTTCTTTGGATGGCCTCAGGCTACTTGATGGCGGCCCGCCAGCGGTGGGGAACCACCGCCATTATCTTTGTTTATTGAATTGCTGTCCTTGCAGTAAAACCACCAGCATGATACGCTTATTCTTGTTTTTTCTCTGCGGAGCTTTGAGTACCACGGTAACTGCTCAACTCCAACTGCCGCCCAGTGGCGGCAACCAAAAATCGATCGTAACCCAGTACCTGGGTGCCCACGCCAGCGTAACCATTACTTATAATAGCCCGGACGTAGCAGCCCCGAACGGCCAGTCCCGCAAAGGAGAAATATGGGGCGGCCTGGTGCCCTACGGACTCAACAACCTGAACTTTGGATTGAGTACGGACGCCAACCCTTCCCCCTGGCGGGCGGGGGCGAACGAGAATACCGTCGTTACCCTGTCTCACGACATGGAAATCCAGGGTGCCGCCCTTCCAGCCGGCACCTACGGCCTCCACATCGTTCCCCGGGAGACCGGAGAATGGACCGTTATTTTCTCACACAACAGCGGTGCTTGGGGCAGCTATTTTTACCAGGAGTCTGAAGACGCCTTACGGGTAAAGACCAGCCCGGAACCCTGCGCCTATACCGAATGGCTGACGTTTGAATTTACGGACCGGCAGGAAGAATCCTGTACGGTGGCTTTAAAGTGGGACGAGCTAAGTGTTCCAATTACCTTCAGCCTGCCAAATGCCAAAGAAGTCTACGTCAACTACCTCCGTTCCGCAATGCAAAATAGCCTGGGGTTCTCCTGGACAGACCGGAACAATGCGGCGCTTTATTGTCTGCAAAATGAGGTCAACCTGGAAGAAGCCCTGACCTGGGCGGAGCAAACCGCGCAGAATAGCTTCGTAGGCCAGGAAAACGCAACGACCTTGCTCACCCTGGCCTCCTTACAGATGAAACTTGACCAGGAAGAAGCCGGCCTGGCCACGATGCTGAAAGCCGCCAGCCATACCTCCGCAGGCGTATTTCAGGTACATCAGATTGGTCGTCAGCTACTGGCAAGTGGCAAAAACGAGGAAGCCCTCAAGGTTTTTACGTTAAACGTTGAACGCCACGGTGACGTCTGGCCGGTAAACGTAGGCCTTGCCCGCGGCTACGCCGCTACGGGAGATACCAAAACAGCCCTGAAGTACGCGGAAAAAGCCCTGGAGAATGCGCCCAACCAACCCAATAAAGACGCCATTGCCGGGATGATCGAAGGCCTGAAGAAAGAAACGGGAAACTGAATCTTTGCGTAAGGCAGTCCTGGGCATGCAGGCACCGCATCCAGTTCGGCGCGGCAGCACCCAGCACGCCCCCCATCATAATACCCTGATCAGGTTATTGAGGGCCGGATTTTCGTTGTCTGCCCGCCATACTGCCGAGAGGGTCGTTCGTTGCGGAATGGTCGTCAACTCAATAAATTTAACCCCGAGTTGGTAGCCCATTTGCAGCGAAGTCGGAACGATCGAAAGGCCAAAGCCATTCTCCACCAGCCGGTAGATGGTTGTGGCGTGCACAGTACGGTGAGAAATGTTGGGCCGGAAACCGGCATCGTCGAAGATATCCATCACCCGCTCAAAGTAGGGGCGGCTGTAGCCTGCCGCAAAGAGAATAAAGGTTTCTTCCTTCAGCTGGGCCATGCTGGTGAAAGTTTCCGGGGTAAGGGGATGATCCTGGGGCAACACGAGGGAAAAAGTATCGACAAATACCCGCCGGTGGTCCAGCTCCGGAGGAAATTTCTCCATCCGCACAAAACCGATGTCAATGTCCCGGGAAAGCAGGCGGTCCAACTGCTGTTGATTATCCAGGGCCTCCAGGTCATAGCGAACGTTGGGAAAGTCTGCGCGAAAGCGCAGCAGTAACTCCGGAATGACGTTCTGCATGGCCGACCCGACGTAGCCAAAATGCAACCGGCCCGCCATGCCTTCGTGCAGCAATTTGCCGTGGTGAAATGCAGCTTCCAGCCGCTGCAAAATCTCTGCCGCTTCCCCTTGCAGGTATTCACCTGCCGGCGTCAGGGCGACCTTGCGATTATTGCGGCTAAACAGCGGATACCCCAGGGTCTCTTCCAGTTGTTTGATCTGCCGGCTCAAACCTGGCTGAGCGATGTACAATTGCTCCGCGGCCCGCCGGAAGTGCAATGTTTCCGCAACGGCCAGAAAATACCGCAGGTGTCGAAGCTCTATTTGATTACTCATAAGCATCAATATAAAGATTCTTGGTCTTGTTAGGCATTAAATAAGCAAGGTTCTTTGTGGTACTTCGGGTGCACCACTGCCACTGCGTCCGGATACCTTTCTCCATCAGCGTACTTCTTTCCTATGTTTCACTACGGCCAGGACCACCTTACGGTAAGTAAAGCACTTGCCATCGCACGCAAAACGTTACCCACGACCATCAGTGCGGCAACACGTGCTCGCATCAGTGCGGCGTATGCGACCGTCCTTCGCATCAGTCAGGAGGA
This sequence comes from Bacteroidia bacterium, assembly GCA_030431945.1. Classification (GTDB taxonomy): domain Bacteria; phylum Bacteroidota; class Bacteroidia; order Chitinophagales; family Saprospiraceae; genus Neolewinella. The sequence continues at coordinate 6,518 of JAUIIF010000194.1, forward strand.
TACCGCCACCTACGGTATCAACACCGGTTTCGGGCCACTTTGCAATACCCGGATCGGCAAGGAAGAAACCGTAGCGCTACAACGCAACTTACTCCTCAGCCACAGCGTAGGCATGGGGGAGCCGATCACGGAAGAGTTGTCCCGACTCATGCTCATTTTAAAGGTGCACGCCCTGTGCCAGGGCCATTCCGGTATTTCACCGGAAGTAATTGAACGTATTTTATGGCACCTGGAGGAAGACATCATTCCCGTTGTTCCGGAGCAGGGCTCCGTAGGTGCTTCCGGCGACCTGGCTCCGCTGTCTCATTTATTTCTCCCCCTGCTGGGGGAAGGGGAGGTATACCATCAGGGCAAGCGACAACCCAGCAGGGACGTCCTACGGGCGCAGGGACTTTCGCCCCTCGAGCTTCACCCTAAAGCCGGCCTGGCGCTCATCAACGGTACCCAATTCATCCTGGCCCACGCGGTAAAACTGGTGGACGAGCTCCACCACCTCCTCGAACATGCTGACGTGATCGCCGCCTACATGATTGAAGGCCTTTTGGGGTCCGCCACCCCCTTCCACCCGGCCCTGCACGCCACCCGGCCTTTTCCCGGGAACGTACACGTGGCGGCCCGCATAGCCCATTTCCTGAAGGGCTCAGCCATCAATGCTTCTCACGCTTCCTGCGACCGCGTTCAGGACCCGTACTCCCTACGCTGCGCGCCACAGGTACACGGTGCCTCGCGCGCCGCCTGGCTACACCTGAAACAAACGGTGGAAATTGAGTTAAATGCAGTAACGGACAACCCCGTGATCATCAATGACCAGCTCATCATCAGCGGCGGCAGCTTCCACGGGCAGCCACTGGCCCTGCCCCTTGATTACGCCTGCCTGGCCGCCCATGAGGTAGGTAGTATTTCCGACCGACGGTCCTATTTTTCGCTGCACGGCATCCCCGGCGCGGTCCCCAAACTACTGGTCCGGGATACCGGCCTGCATTCCGGCCTGATGATTGTCCAGTACACCTCAGCAGCCCTCGTTAGCGAAAACAAAAGTCTTTGCTTCCCGGCCTCGGCGGATAGCATTCCTACCTCTTTGGGCCAGGAAGACCACGTCAGTATGGGGTCCATTTCCGGCCGGAAAGCCTTGCGGGTAACGGATAACCTCTCCCGCATCCTGGCCGTTGAACTTTTTTGTGCGGCCCAGGCCTTCGGCTTTCATCATCCCCTGACCAGCAGCCCGACGCTGGAAGCCGTACACGCTCACCTGCGTACCGCCATTCCTCCGGCCGCGGAAGACCGGATATACGGCAAGGACCTGCAGGCTGCCGAACAACTAATCAAAAGCAGGGAGCTGCTGGAGTTGGTCCGGGAGCATGCGCCGGCGACCTTCAGTGCTCATGACCAA